>NZ_KV789925.1:0-1152 GCF_001807705.1 Klebsiella sp. HMSC25G12
AAGTTCTGTGGATGTCAAGACCAGGTAAGGTTCTTCGCGTTGCATCGAATTAAACCACATGCTCCACCGCTTGTGCGGGCCCCCGTCAATTCATTTGAGTTTTAACCTTGCGGCCGTACTCCCCAGGCGGTCGATTTAACGCGTTAGCTCCGGAAGCCACGCCTCAAGGGCACAACCTCCAAATCGACATCGTTTACAGCGTGGACTACCAGGGTATCTAATCCTGTTTGCTCCCCACGCTTTCGCACCTGAGCGTCAGTCTTTGTCCAGGGGGCCGCCTTCGCCACCGGTATTCCTCCAGATCTCTACGCATTTCACCGCTACACCTGGAATTCTACCCCCCTCTACAAGACTCTAGCCTGCCAGTTTCGAATGCAGTTCCCAGGTTGAGCCCGGGGATTTCACATCCGACTTGACAGACCGCCTGCGTGCGCTTTACGCCCAGTAATTCCGATTAACGCTTGCACCCTCCGTATTACCGCGGCTGCTGGCACGGAGTTAGCCGGTGCTTCTTCTGCGGGTAACGTCAATCGATGAGGTTATTAACCTCACCGCCTTCCTCCCCGCTGAAAGTGCTTTACAACCCGAAGGCCTTCTTCACACACGCGGCATGGCTGCATCAGGCTTGCGCCCATTGTGCAATATTCCCCACTGCTGCCTCCCGTAGGAGTCTGGACCGTGTCTCAGTTCCAGTGTGGCTGGTCATCCTCTCAGACCAGCTAGGGATCGTCGCCTAGGTGAGCCGTTACCCCACCTACTAGCTAATCCCATCTGGGCACATCTGATGGCATGAGGCCCGAAGGTCCCCCACTTTGGTCTTGCGACGTTATGCGGTATTAGCTACCGTTTCCAGTAGTTATCCCCCTCCATCAGGCAGTTTCCCAGACATTACTCACCCGTCCGCCGCTCGTCACCCGAGAGCAAGCTCTCTGTGCTACCGCTCGACTTGCATGTGTTAGGCCTGCCGCCAGCGTTCAATCTGAGCCATGATCAAACTCTTCAATTTAAGTTTGATGCTCGTGAATTAAACTTCGTAATGAATTACGTATGTTCACTCAGAGACTTGGTATTCATTTTTCGTCCGAGGACGTTAAGAATCCATGTCACTTTGAGTGCCCACACAGATTGTCTGATAAATTGTTAAAGAGCAGT
>NZ_KV789926.1:0-21042 GCF_001807705.1 Klebsiella sp. HMSC25G12
GCGGCGACTGGCCGCCCCCTGTGCGCTCCCTGTACCACAGGAGACATATGGCAGAACATTTACCGGGAGCGCAAAGTACGCTGGAGTCACACGTGAAAAACGCTTTTCCCGGGCTCAAAAGTTGCAAACCGATATCAATTTCTACCATTTTTTACATTTCCAGGATCCTCACATGACCCAAATCGACCGCCTGCTCGGCATTATGAAGCGCCTGCGCGACCCGGAAAACGGCTGCCCGTGGGATAAAGAGCAGACCTTTGCCACTATCGCCCCTTACACCCTTGAGGAGACCTACGAGGTCCTCGATGCTATCCAGCGGGAAGATTTTGACGACCTGCGCGGTGAGCTGGGCGATCTGCTGTTCCAGGTGGTGTTCTATGCGCAAATGGCGCAGGAAGAAGGACGCTTTAACTTTGACGATATCTGCGCTGCCATCAGCGATAAGCTGGAGCGTCGCCATCCCCATATTTTCGCTGATGCTACCGCAGGAAACAGCAGCGAAGTCCTGGCGCGCTGGGAGCAGATCAAAAGCGCGGAGCGGGCGGAAAAAGCCCAGCACTCGGCGCTGGACGATATTCCCCATAGCCTGCCGGCGCTAATGCGCGCGCACAAAATCCAGCGCCGCTGCTCGGCAGTGGGTTTCGACTGGACCTCGCTGGGACCGGTGCTCGACAAGGTGCATGAAGAAATTGATGAAGTGATGCATGAAGCGCAGCAGGCGGTGGTGGATGAAGCAAAACTGGAAGAGGAAGTGGGCGATCTGCTGTTCGCCACGGTGAATTTATCCCGTCATTTAGGGGTCAAAGCCGAGGTGGCGCTGCAGAAAGCAAACCGCAAATTTGAGCGTCGCTTCCGCGAGGTCGAGCGCATTGTCGCCGCCCGCGGCCTGGAAATGACCGGCATCGACCTCGATACCATGGAAGAAGTGTGGCAGGAAGTAAAACGCCAGGAAACTGATCTCTAACGAGTTTTCGTGATCAAGCGCGATTTGTGTGATTTTATAAATAACAAGCGCTTGATTTACGTCAAAAACATTTCGCCAAAAGCGTCTATTTTCTCTTTCCGTTATGTCGTTGAAACACCATGTAGCCTGCCTCTTCGAGTTGTTCGAGTCGCAACACAGGTGCAACTTGAAGAACGAAGGGGAGGGGAAGAATGAAAGTTTGTGGCGTCACGCATGTTCGGGTATACTACTTTCCCGTCCTGGTTATTCCATCGTTTTACCCTAACTTCTCAGGTTCAGCATGACAACGAACTATATTTTTGTGACCGGCGGGGTCGTATCCTCTCTGGGTAAAGGCATTGCCGCAGCCTCCCTGGCAGCCATTCTTGAAGCCCGTGGTCTCAACGTGACCATCATGAAACTGGATCCGTATATCAACGTCGATCCGGGCACCATGAGCCCAATCCAGCATGGGGAAGTGTTCGTTACTGAAGACGGCGCAGAAACCGATCTGGACCTGGGCCACTATGAGCGTTTCATCCGTACCAAGATGACGCGTCGCAACAACTTCACCACCGGCCGTATCTACTCCGACGTACTGCGCAAAGAGCGCCGTGGCGACTATCTGGGTGCCACCGTTCAGGTTATTCCACACATCACCAACGCTATCAAAGAGCGCGTACTGGCGGGCGGCGAAGGCCATGACGTCGTACTGGTGGAAATCGGCGGTACCGTAGGCGATATCGAATCCCTGCCGTTCCTCGAAGCCATTCGTCAGATGGCGGTAGAGATCGGCCGCGAGCATACCCTGTTTATGCACCTGACCCTGGTGCCGTACATGGCCGCTGCGGGCGAAGTCAAAACCAAGCCGACCCAGCACTCCGTGAAAGAGCTGCTTTCCATCGGTATCCAGCCAGATATCCTGATCTGCCGCTCAGACCGCGCGGTTCCGGCCAACGAACGAGCCAAAATTGCTTTGTTCTGTAACGTTCCGGAAAAGGCTGTGATTTCTCTGAAAGACGTCGATTCCATTTATAAAATTCCGGGCCTGTTGAAATCTCAGGGGCTGGACGATTATATTTGTAAACGATTCAGCTTAACTTGTCCGGAAGCAAACCTGGCCGAATGGGAACAGGTAATCTATGAAGAAGCCAATCCGGCAGGCGAAGTCACCATTGGTATGGTCGGTAAGTACATTGAACTGCCGGATGCCTACAAGTCGGTGATTGAAGCGCTGAAACACGGTGGTCTGAAAAACCGCGTGACCGTCAACATCAAGCTGATCGATTCGCAGGATGTGGAAACGCGCGGCGTCGAAATCCTCAAGGATTTAGATGCTATCCTTATCCCGGGCGGCTTCGGCTACCGCGGTGTGGAAGGTAAGATCGCCACCGCGCGCTATGCGCGTGAGAACAATATTCCTTATCTGGGCATCTGCCTGGGTATGCAGGTTGCGCTGATTGAGTTCGCGCGCAACGTAGCGGGTATGGAAAACGCCAACTCGACGGAATTTGTGCCAGACTGTAAATACCCGGTTGTGGCCCTGATTACCGAATGGCGTGACGAAGATGGCAACGTTGAAGTCCGCTCCGAGAAGAGCGATCTGGGCGGCACCATGCGCCTGGGCGCACAGCAGTGCCAGCTGGATGATGAATCTCTGGTGCGCCAGCTGTACGGCGAGCCGACCATCACCGAGCGCCATCGTCACCGCTACGAAGTCAACAACATGTTGTTGAAACCGATTGAAGCTGCTGGTCTGCGCGTTGCGGGCCGTTCCGGGGATGATCAGTTGGTCGAGATCATCGAAGTGCCGAACCATCCGTGGTTTGTTGCCTGCCAGTTCCACCCGGAGTTTACTTCGACGCCGCGTGATGGGCACCCGCTGTTTGCTGGCTTTGTGAAAGCCGCGAGCGAGTACCAGAAGCGTCAGGCGAAGTAAAAGAGTTAGAACGGCAATGCACCCAACTGGGTGCATTGTTTGTCTGGAGTTTTAGTTTAACTTGTACTGAGGAAAACCTAATGTCCAAAATCGTTAAAGTCATCGGTCGTGAAATCATCGACTCCCGTGGTAACCCGACTGTTGAAGCCGAAGTACACCTGGAAGGTGGTTTCGTCGGTATGGCAGCTGCTCCGTCAGGTGCTTCTACTGGTTCCCGCGAAGCGCTGGAACTGCGCGATGGCGACAAATCCCGTTTTCTGGGTAAAGGCGTAACCAAAGCTGTTGCTGCGGTAAACGGCCCGATCGCTCAGGCAATCCTGGGCAAAGATGCTAAAGATCAGGCTGGCATCGACAAGATCATGATCGACCTGGACGGTACTGAAAACAAATCTAACTTCGGTGCGAACGCTATCCTGGCTGTTTCTCTGGCAAACGCCAAAGCAGCTGCAGCGTCCAAAGGCCTGCCGCTGTACGCGCACATCGCGGAACTGAACGGCACTCCGGGCAAATACTCCATGCCGGTTCCGATGATGAACATCATCAACGGTGGTGAGCACGCTGACAACAACGTCGACATCCAGGAATTCATGATTCAGCCGGTTGGCGCGCCGACCCTGAAAGAAGCCGTACGCATGGGTTCTGAAGTGTTCCATCACCTGGCGAAAGTGCTGAAGTCCAAAGGCATGAACACTGCCGTTGGTGACGAAGGCGGCTATGCGCCGAACCTGGGTTCTAACGCCGAAGCACTGGCTGTTATCGCTGAAGCGGTTAAAGCTGCTGGCTACGAGCTGGGTAAAGACATCACCCTGGCGATGGACTGCGCAGCATCTGAATTCTACAAAGACGGTAAATACGTTCTGGCTGGCGAAGGCAACAAAGCGTTCACCTCTGAAGAGTTCACTCACTTCCTGGAAGACCTGACCAAACAGTACCCGATCGTCTCCATCGAAGATGGCCTGGACGAATCTGACTGGGACGGTTTCGCATACCAGACCAAAGTACTGGGCGACAAAATCCAGCTGGTTGGTGACGACCTGTTCGTAACCAACACCAAGATCCTGAAAGAAGGCATCGAAAAAGGCATCGCTAACTCCATCCTGATCAAATTCAACCAGATCGGTTCTCTGACCGAAACTCTGGCTGCCATCAAGATGGCGAAAGACGCTGGCTACACCGCTGTCATCTCTCACCGTTCTGGCGAAACTGAAGACGCGACCATCGCTGACCTGGCTGTCGGTACCGCTGCAGGCCAGATCAAAACCGGTTCTATGAGCCGTTCTGACCGCGTTGCTAAATACAACCAGCTGATTCGTATCGAAGAAGCGCTGGGTGAGCAAGCGCCGTTCAACGGTCGTAAAGAGATCAAAGGCCAGGCATAATCCTGTCTTTGTGAAATAATAATGCCAGCCTCAGGGCTGGCATTTTTTTTACCTCGTCGGCGATTATTTAAAATCGACGGCCATTTGCTGGGGGATCGACAGCCCGCGAGTGGTCTCCACGCAGCGGTCGATATAATCCGTAAAACGCGGTGGTTTTGGCATTCCCATGCTCAACAGCTTGTCGTTACTAAAGCGCACATTCAACGTAGCGAACGCGCCATATAAGCGCATGGCTTTCAGCATCAGACGTTCATTGCATGGCCCAAATATCCCTTTCAGTTCACGACGCATTTTGACCAGCGTGTCATAGCTGACCTGGGCGTACTTATCCCCCACCGGGGCCTGTTCGAGGGCCTGAGCCATCGCCCGGTCGATTTCGGCAAACTTCACGCTATTCTCCTCCCCGGCAGAGATGTGCACCACTTCGCCGTGAGCCAGCGGCTGGTTAAGCAGCATCAGCAGGGCATCAGCGCAGTAGTCCACCGGGATGACATCGATTCGGTCCTCCATGGAACATAAAAATTTCTGCAGCATCAGCCCCATGCTGAACACCCAGAAAATACTGCTGGAAGGCCGGCAGCCGTGATGGGTATGACCCACCACGATAGAAGGGCGGGCAATGACCAGCGGCAGTGTAGGGCAATGCTGCTGCATCAACTGCTCGATGGTTGATTTCGAGTGGGTGTATTCCACCAGGTGCTCAGCGCGTTCCCGAAACTCCGCGCTTTCGGCGACCAGTGAATCCGGCTCAGGCGAACATGACATCGCTGTGCCGACGTGCAGAAAACGCTGCAGACCCTCAACCTGCGCCATCCGTTGCGCCAGGCGCAGCGTACCCTCAACGTTAACCTTCCAGATGAGCGGGTTGCTGCCAAACGAGGCGACAGCGGCGCAGTTGAGGACATGCGTCACCTGATCGAGGCGCGGATCGTTAAGAAAATGCTCCGGAGAAGCGAGATCGCCCAGCAGGATATGCTGCGGGTGAAGCATCGCCAGCTTCTCCTCGGCGATGTTGAACTTACGCATGTTCTCTTTGACCCGTTCGAGGCCTGCCTCGGGGCTATCAGCACGCACGAGCAGTAGCAGATCTAACCGGGTTTCCTGATGGAGTATTTTCTCTAACGCGGCACCGCCCAGAAACCCCGTAACGCCGGTAATTAATAATGTGGTCATAAACGCTATCTCATTATGGTTGGTCTGCGGGATTCTAGGCGGGCAAAAGTAAACGACGATTAAATAAAAAAGGGGCCCGATCAGGGATTTATTAAGACCAGTTTAAGGTTATTATCACCGGCGGGTTGAATTGGACTCGCAGATCGGCCAGATAATTCACTCTTTCATGTATCAGTTTGTACATCACTGTATTTTAAGGTTTTTTATTTTGCTGTCTGGACCTTTTATTTTATCCTGAATGACAGGAATAACATTTTCTGTTACACATTTTCAGTCCACGTGTCAGAATATTAATTATTTTAATTCTTATCATGCTAATAAATTAAGCCAAAAGAAAAGATTGTTTCTTTAATCAATAATATTATTCCCGACACGGATATTGACGAAGGGGTAAAAAAGGGATCGCAGCGCAGGACAAGACCTGTGCGCTGAAATCTGCGATAATGGACGTTTATGACCCTAAACAGAGATGACTATGCAGTACCCGATTAACGAGATGTTCCAGACCCTGCAAGGCGAGGGTTACTTCACCGGCGTGCCTGCCATTTTTATTCGTCTGCAGGGATGCCCGGTAGGATGCGCGTGGTGCGACACTAAGCATACCTGGGACAAGCTGGCCGATCGGGAAGTGTCGTTGTTCAGCATCCTGGCGAAAACCAAAGAGAGCGATAAGTGGGGGCCGGCAAGCAGCGAGGATCTGCTGGCGATTATTGGGCGCCAGGGGTGGACTGCCCGCCACGTGGTCATTACCGGCGGTGAACCCTGCATTCATGATTTAACGCCGTTAACCTCGCTTCTGGAACAAAACGGCTTTAGCTGTCAGATTGAAACCAGCGGCACCCATGAAGTGCGCTGCAGCCACAACACCTGGGTGACGGTATCCCCGAAGGTCAATATGCGTGGTGGGTATGATGTGCTGTCGCAGGCTCTGCAGCGGGCGGATGAGATCAAGCATCCGGTAGGGCGCGTCCGCGACATCGAAGCGCTGGACGAACTGCTGGAAACGCTGAGCGATGACAAACCGCGGATCATCGCCCTGCAGCCGATCAGTCAGAAAGAAGACGCGACGCGCCTGTGTATCGACACCTGCATCGCCCGTAACTGGCGCCTGTCCATGCAGACGCACAAATATTTGAATATTGCCTGATAAAAAAGCCCGGCAGCATACTGACCGGGCTTTTTTTTCGCTTACTCGCCGCGATAGATGCAGCCAGCGGTGCAGGTCTCTTTGACCATCACGGCGCTCAGCAGCGGTACCCTCGGTTTCATCTCATCCCAGATCCATTTCGCCAGCACTTCGCTGGTGGGGTTTTCCAGACCGGGGATATCGTTCAGATAATAGTGGTCCAGGCGATCGTATGTCGGCTTGAAGGCGGCCTTCAGCTCGGCAAAATCCATGATCCACCCGGTATGGGGATCGACTTCACCGGTGATCTCCAGACGCACCATAAAGGAGTGGCCATGCAGGCGACCGCATTTGTGCCCTTCCGGGACGTGCGGCAGGTGGTGGGCGGCTTCGAAGGTGAAATCTTTAAACAGCGTGGTGGACATCATTGACTCTCAACAGGACGAAAAAAACCGCCGTAGGGTACCGGAAAGCACATTTTTTCGCATTAACTAAAACGGCCCTGAACAGAAAATGGACACATTTATCTGGGTTATCTGAATTAAATGGTTATATTTCATGTGGTTATTTAATCGATTTTGTTGTTAATAACTACAACTAAAACAGGTTAGTCCATTTGGTTATTTATTATTTCCATCCCTTCTTTAATTGTTACTATCAGCACCGTTACCCTTCTATTCTCTTCTGTTTTTGTCGCGCTGACAGGGCGCGAACAACAGCTTTGCTTACTGGAACAAACGACGCATGACGACACAGGCCACACCTTCCAACTTGCTGCCGCTCAACCCGGAGCAACTGGCGCGCCTTCAGGCGGCCACCACTGACTTCACGCCCACTCAGCTTGCCTGGGTGTCTGGCTATTTCTGGGGCGTGCTGAATCAGCAGTCCGGCGCGGCTGTGGCCGTTCCTGCCCAGGCCGCTGAGGTGCCCTCGATCACGCTGATTTCCGCCTCGCAAACCGGCAATGCCCGCCGCGTCGCCGAAGCGCTGCGCGACGATCTGCTGGCAGCGAAGCTGAACGTGAAGCTGGTGAATGCAGGCGATTATAAATTCAAACAAATTGCTGCGGAAAAACTGCTGGTGGTCGTGACGTCCACCCAGGGGGAAGGTGAGCCGCCGGAAGAAGCGGTCGCATTGCATAAGTTCCTGTTCTCGAAAAAAGCGCCGAAGCTGGACGGGACCGCGTTCGCTGTCTTTGGCCTCGGCGATACTTCTTATGAATTCTTCTGCCAGTCTGGCAAAGATTTCGACAGCAAACTGGCCGAGCTCGGCGCGGAACGCCTGCTCGATCGCGTCGATGCCGACGTCGAATATCAGACCGCGGCTGCGGAATGGCGCGCGCGCGTCGTTGAGGTGCTGAAAGCCCGTGCGCCAGTTGCCGCGCCCGCCCAGCTGGCCACCAGCGGCGCGGTGAACGACATCCATACCAGCCCGTACACCAAAGAGGCTCCGCTGTCGGCGACCTTGTCGGTCAACCAGAAAATCACTGGCCGCGATTCCGAAAAAGATGTGCGCCATATCGAAATTGACCTCGGTGATTCCGGTCTGCGCTATCAGCCGGGCGACGCGCTGGGCGTCTGGTATCAAAACGATCCTCAACTGGTCAAAGAGCTGGTGGAGCTGCTATGGCTGAAAGGTGACGAGCCGGTAACCGTTGATGGCAAAACTCTGCCGCTGACGGAAGCGCTGGAGTGGCATTTTGAGCTGACGGTTAACACCGCGACTATCGTCGAAAACTACGCCACCCTGACCCGCAGCGAATCGCTGCTGCCGCTGGTGGGCGATAAAGCTCAGCTGCAGCAGTATGCCGCTGCGACGCCGATCGTCGATATGGTCCGTTTCTCGCCGGCACAGCTGGACGCCGAGGCGTTAATCGGTCTGCTGCGTCCGCTGACGCCGCGCCTGTACTCCATTGCCTCCTCACAGGCGGAAGTGGAGAGCGAAGTGCATGTCACCGTGGGTGTGGTGCGCTATGAAATAGAAGGCCGCGCCCGGGCTGGCGGTGCCTCCAGCTTCCTCGCCGACCGTGTGGAAGAAGATGGCGAAGTCCGCGTCTTTATTGAACACAACGACAACTTCCGTCTGCCGGCTAACCCGGAGACGCCGGTGATCATGATTGGCCCGGGCACCGGCATTGCGCCGTTCCGCGCCTTTATGCAGCAGCGCGCAGCGGACGGGGCGCAAGGCAAGAACTGGTTGTTCTTCGGCAACCCGCACTTCACTGAAGATTTCCTCTATCAGGTAGAGTGGCAGAGCTATGTGAAGGAAGGTCTGCTGACCCGTATCGATCTGGCCTGGTCCCGCGATCAACAACAAAAAGTCTATGTACAGGACAAACTGCGCGAGCAGGGGGCCGAGCTCTGGCGCTGGATCAATGATGGCGCCCACATTTATGTCTGCGGCGACGCCAATCGTATGGCGAAAGACGTGGAACATACTTTACTGGAAGTGATTGCCGAATACGGCGCGATGGACGCCGAAGCGGCGGACGAATTTTTAAGTGAGCTGCGCGTTGAGCGCCGTTATCAGCGAGATGTCTACTAATGAGCGAAAAACATCCGGGGCCTTTAGTGGTCGAAGGTAAACTGACCGATGCCGAGCGCATGAAGCTTGAGAGCAACTACCTGCGCGGCACCATTGCGGAAGATTTAAACGACGGTCTGACCGGCGGTTTTAAAGGCGATAACTTCCTGCTGATCCGTTTCCACGGCATGTACCAGCAGGACGATCGCGATATCCGCGCGGAACGCGCCGCCCAGAAGCTGGAGCCGCGCCATGCGATGCTGCTGCGCTGCCGTCTGCCGGGCGGGGTGATCACCACCACCCAGTGGAAGGCGATCGATAAGTTTGCCGCGGACAACACCATTTACGGCAGTATTCGTCTGACCAACCGGCAGACGTTCCAGTTCCACGGCATTCTGAAAAAGAACGTCAAGCCGGTGCATCAGATGCTGCATTCGGTGGGGCTGGACGCGCTGGCCACCGCCAACGATATGAACCGTAATGTGCTGTGCACCTCCAACCCGTACGAGTCGCAGCTGCACGCTGAGGCCTACGAGTGGGCGAAAAAGATCTCCGAGCATCTGCTGCCGCGTACCCGCGCTTATGCCGAGATCTGGCTGGATCAGAAAAAGGTCGCCACTACTGACGAAGAGCCGATCCTCGGTCAGACCTATCTGCCGCGTAAGTTTAAAACCACGGTGGTGATCCCGCCGCAGAACGATATCGATCTGCACGCTAACGACATGAACTTCGTGGCGATTGCCGAAAATGGCAAGCTGGTAGGCTTTAACCTGCTGGTGGGCGGCGGTCTCTCTATCGAACACGGCAACAAGAAAACCTACGCCCGCACGGCGAGCGAATTCGGTTATCTGCCGCTGGAGCATACTCTGGCGGTGGCGGAAGCGGTCGTGACTACCCAGCGCGACTGGGGCAACCGTACCGACCGTAAGAATGCGAAAACCAAGTACACCCTTGAGCGCGTTGGCGTCGAAACCTTCAAGGCGGAAGTGGAGCGCCGGGCCGGCATTAAGTTTGAGCCGATCCGCCCGTACGAATTCACCGGCCGCGGCGACCGCATCGGCTGGGTGAAGGGGATTGATGACAAATGGCACCTGACGCTGTTTATTGAAAACGGCCGCATTCTCGATTATCCGGGTCGTCCGCTGAAGACTGGCCTGCTGGAGATTGCTAAGATCCATAAAGGCGAATTCCGCATCACCGCCAACCAGAACCTGATCGTTGCCAGCGTACCGGAAGATCAGAAGGCGCGGATCGAGAAGCTGGCGCGGGATCATGGTCTGATGAATGCCGTTACTCCGCAGCGCGAAAACTCGATGGCCTGCGTCTCCTTCCCGACCTGCCCGTTGGCAATGGCGGAAGCCGAACGTTTCCTGCCGTCGTTTATCGACAAGGTGGAAGGGGTGATGAACAAGCACGGCGTGAGCGATGAGCATATCGTCACCCGCGTCACCGGCTGCCCGAACGGCTGCGGCCGCGCGATGCTGGCGGAAGTGGGACTGGTGGGCAAAGCGCCGGGGCGCTACAACCTGCACCTTGGCGGTAACCGCAGCGGCACCCGTATCCCGCGGATGTACCGTGAGAATATTACCGAGTCGGAAATTCTCGACTCGCTAGACGAACTGGTAGGGCGCTGGGCGAAAGAGCGCGAAGCGGGTGAAGGCTTCGGCGACTTTACGGTGCGTGCGGGCATCATTCGCCCGGTGCTCGACCCAGCCCGCGATTTCTGGGAATAACATCCTGGTGCCCGGTGGCGCGTAGCGACCCGGGCCTGTAAAACCCGTAGGCCGGGCAAACGCAGTGCCGCCCGGTAAAACAGGCAAACGAGGTTTATATGTCCGTACTCGATCTAAACGCGCTTAATGCATTGCCGAAAGTGGAACGTATCCTGGCGCTGGCGGAGACCAATGCGAAGCTGGAGAAGCTCAGCGCCGAAGAACGCGTAGCGTGGGCGCTGGAAAATCTGCCTGGCGAGTATGCTTTATCTTCCAGCTTTGGCATTCAGGCGGCGGTGAGTCTGCACCTGGTGAACCAGCTGCGCCCGGATATTCCGGTGATCCTCACCGATACCGGCTATCTGTTTCCGGAAACCTATCAGTTTATCGATGAGTTAACCGACAAGCTCAAGCTGAACCTGAAGGTCTATCGGGCGCAGGAGAGCGCCGCCTGGCAGGAGGCGCGTTACGGTAAGCTGTGGGAGCAGGGCGTTGAGGGCATTGAGAAATACAATGAGATCAACAAAGTCGAGCCGATGAACCGGGCGCTGAAAGAGCTCAATACCCAGACCTGGTTCGCTGGTCTGCGCCGCGAGCAGTCCGGTAGCCGGGCGACCTTACCGGTGCTGGCTATCCAGCGCGGGGTGTTCAAGGTGCTGCCGATTATCGACTGGGATAATCGGACGGTGTATCAGTACCTGCA
This sequence comes from Klebsiella sp. HMSC25G12, assembly GCF_001807705.1. NCBI lineage: Bacteria > Pseudomonadati > Pseudomonadota > Gammaproteobacteria > Enterobacterales > Enterobacteriaceae > Klebsiella > Klebsiella sp. HMSC25G12. The sequence goes on from NZ_KV789926.1 coordinate 11,499, forward strand.
AAAGCACGGGCTGAAATACCACCCGCTGTGGGATCAGGGCTATCTGTCGGTAGGCGATACCCACACCACGCGCAAATGGGAGCCGGGCATGGCAGAAGAAGAGACCCGGTTCTTCGGGCTTAAACGCGAGTGCGGATTGCACGAGGGTTAAGTTTCTCTAACCAGCATGACAGATGACATTCTGCTCATGCTGGTTCTCCTATCCGTTACCTAATCCACTTTGTTTACTGTAATAGCTCGCTTCGCCGTCTGACGAAACCAGTAGTACTTGACCTGCGGGGCGACGTTGTGCCTTGCGGAATTGTTCAAGTGATTCAGCATCGGGCAGGCTAAATTCACCTGCATGCTTTTTCCACCATGAGAGGCGAACCGACAGTCTGCTCATTTCCCAGCGGAAATCGCCTTCGGCGACTATGGGATGTAATTCCCCTTCACCATCTTGCCAGGCAAGGTAGACATCCAGGCTTTCTTCACCCAGACGAGTCGAAAATTCTCTGTCGTTATCCCATAAAAAATCACTGGCCTCTCGAGCGTAGCCAACATCGTGACGTAATAGATTTTGCGCAGCAACCGATCGTTGACTGAGAACGTTGCCGAAAGCGACATCAGATAAGGTTTGCAGCTCTGGTGGGGCAGCTATCGTCTGCTCATAAACACCATCAACTAGCTTTCTGGCGTTATCCGGCATGCTGATTTCACCATACTGACGCAGCAACGACTGGGTACGCCACAGGCAGGCATGGTCGAGATAAACATAACCTGTACCTCGTAGTTCCTGTCCCAACCAGCCCGCTGCTGCTTGTTCCTGCCATTCAGGGGCCAGAATATGTAATATTGGAGGTTGGCGCCCATCAGGAAGAGCGGGTTTGCGTTGCCCGTCAGCATCGCGGATATGGCGTTGTAGACGACCTGCGCGTTGAATCAATAAATCCACTGGTGCCAGATCGGAGATCATCCAGTCAAAATCCAGATCAAGACTCTGTTCGACGACCTGTGTTGCGATTAATACTTTTCCTTTTCGTGCAGTAGCGGGAGCATGGTTGCCGAACCAGCTCAGCGTTTTATCTTCAATGGCAATGCGGTCAGCGAAAGCAAAGCGGCTGTGAAAGAGCACTATATCCTGTTCTGGCACCCGCCCATCGCTGCGCAACTGCTGGAAAATCTCTCGTGCCTCGTCAACCGTATTACGGATCCAGCAAACACACTGTCCGGCTGCAACAACGCGATAAATAAGCTCCAGTGCTTCCCGGCGCTGCTGTATCCAGTTAACGGTTACGGTACGCTGGACTTCTGGTCGGGTGGTTAGCGGTTGTTCCAGCAGGCCTGCCGACGAGAGGTGGCTGAGCCATGGATAACCAGCATCGACGTTGGGGATAACAACCGAACTACCGGCGCCATGACTGAACGCATTAAGTAGCTTTTCACGTAAGGTGGCGGGTAGTGTGGCGCTCAGTATGATGGCGCTCCCTCCCTGGGCGGCATGGAAACTGAGCAATCCTTCCATTAATTTCACCATGTAACCATCATAGGCATGAACCTCATCCAGCAGCAGGATTTTATCGCGCATGCCAAGTAAACGAAGCGACTGATGGCGAAATGGCATCACCGCCATTAAAAGCTGATCGAGAGTACCGACACCAACTTCAGCGAGTAGCGCTTTTTTGCGGGAATCAGCGAACCAGATGTGGCATTCACTGGCGGCGTTGCGATCGTCTTGCGCGTAATCTTCTGCCGTCTCATTGACTGGCTGCCAGATGGATTGCCGGAAAGTTTCTGACATTTCTCTTCCGCCATGAGCCAGTATAAGCGACGGCCTGGCATCATCGGCGAACAGCGCACGGTAAGCCGCCGACAAGCGTTTATACATAGCATTCGCGGTTGCCATGGTCGGCAGTCCAACGTAAAGTCCATGGCCTTTACCTGCAGACATTAAACGATGAGTCAGAATCAGTGCTGCTTCTGTTTTACCAGCTCCGGTTACGTCTTCCAGAATAATGAGTTGCGGACCTGGCGATGAGATATCCAGAGTATTAGCTCGCTGCTGGAGCGGAGTGAGCGTATGGATAAAGGGAAACAGAGCTTGATGATTATGATAAAAGCTGTGTGGTGATAATGGTGGAATGGTGAGGATGGCCTGTTGCGCCTTTTCGCAGGCGAGAGGCCAATAATCTTGCAAAGGCATCGCATTGCTGACGGCGGGAAATTGAGTTTCATCTGATCCCATCCAGTCAGTGAGGGTGACAAGACCGGCAAAGAACCAGCTGTGGCGCGTTAAACTTTTCCGTCCGGTCTTGGTTTTCCAGACTGAAGGCAACGTAAAAGGAAACAACTGACTTAGCGTTTCAAGATAATGCGTGGCGGCGATGATATCCTCATCGGTAAATGCCAGTGCACTGCTATTTTGCAGGGTGTCGGGTGGAATGCCATGATGACCAGTGCTTATCTGCATCCAGATGTTTAAGGCACTGGTGAAACTACCCCGGTTTTCGGGATCAATACCGGCAATGATGTCGTTATTTCCTTCCTGCCAGGCGTCGCTAATTTTTCCCCATAAATAGAAGCCTAACGTATCGTGCCGCTCAAATGCAGCAATTGTGCTCACAGGTGGAACCAGTGGCGTATCGGGGAACGAGGCATATCTTTGAAAGCCTCTGGCGAATTTGCCGATATCATGGCTGGCAAGCAACCATATCATCCATCTTTCAGCATCCTTATCGATAATATTACATTCTTCCAAAATATCTCTGGAATTAAAAATATTGTTTTTTATTATGTAATATCCACAGGCGGCCACATCCAGACAATGATATGCCAGTAGATGATAAGGCTTTATTTTTGTGGAAGTTACTTTACTGGTTTTTCCCCAATAACGAAGATAATTGATATATCTCATAAATGTCCTCATTTTTGTAGCGAGGAAAATATAACGACGTTAATCTTAGTGCGAGATAGTAAGAACAGACCAGATGTTTTTTACCTTTAACGCAAGAGGGTTATCCCCGCTAGCGCGGGGAACGGGTTGCATTTTAGCTTCGGCTACATGGCCTATTGCGGTTCATCCTCATTGAAATGAGGAACGTAGCAATTTTAGCAGGACTACAGAAAATGTACATCGAGGTTAGGGCTAAATAGCATATTGCTTTTTTACCGTTGCGTTCAACTTCTAAACCCACTACGATGGAGTTCAACAGGGGAAGCCTTTGGCACTCCAGCAATGGAGCCCCCTGGATAGGAGGGCATCCATTGCCGAAGCGACGTAGCACTTGCATTCTAAACGGACGTCCTGGTCGCCAGCAACTAAAAACGGTACCTGTATGGTGATTACCTTTACGCTTAATCATGCAGAAATGATGATGTTTTTAGCTTTACTCTGTTCAGCATTGAAGCGTTAATGTCCGGTAGGCTCCGAAAGGAGCCTACTTTATAGGTATTTTGTTTAGTTGGTGGTTCAGCCTCGCTCCAGTTTTACAGGAGTCACTCAATGGATTTAACCAGGGAAAAATGGCTTCCCGTCGTCTTATACAGCGGCAAGCATACAAAAATCGCATTAACTGAACTTCTTGATAATCAAATTCGTGATGTAGCCTATCCACGATCCGATTTTCAGGGGGCTGCATGGCAAATGCTCATCGGCATTCTACAGTGCACTATCGTGCCAGAGGATAAAGATGACTGGGAGGATATTTGGAACGAAGGTATCGAACCTGAACGCTGGGAGGAAGCACTCCAGGCATTGTCTCCCGTTCTCCAATTTGGTGAGCAAAAGCCCTCGTTCCTGCAAAGTTTTGATCCTCTGGATAGCGAATATGGTTCCATTGCCGGATTGTTAATTGATGCACCCGGCGGTAACACGCTTAAGCTCAATAAAGATCATTTTGTTAAACGTGGTCAAGTTGAACATATCTGCCCGGACTGCGCCGCGATAGCATTATTTACGATTCAGACCAATTCCCCTGCCGGTGGGGCGGGTTATCGGGTAGGGATGCGCGGCGGCGGGCCGCTTACTACGCTGGTTGTACCAAAAGAGGAAGATAAATATCCTCTCTGGCAAAAACTTTGGCTCAACGTTTTGCCGCTGGCGCAGAAACCTACCCCTGCACAACATGCGCTTATTTTCCCCTGGCTTGCACCAACTAAAACCAGCGATAAGGCCGGAAATGTCGTGACGCCTGAAAATGCCCATCCGTTACAGGCGTACTGGGGAATGCCGCGGCGAATCGAATTAGATTTCACTAAAACCGTGGCCGGCGTTTGTAATTTATGTGGAGACAGTCATCCGTCGCTACTATTGCAAATGCGCAGTAAAAACTATGGTGTTCAATATGATAGCTGGATCCATCCCTTCTCACCTTATCGGCAGGCATTGAAAGATCCCTCTGCGCCTTGGCTGGCTCTGAAGGGGCAGCCAGGCGGGTTAAATTATAAAGACTGGCTCGGGTTGCTCATGAAACGCGAGGATAAATTTAACCGAATGCAACCTGCAAAGGTGGTTCTGGCTGCCGGGCGGCGTAAAAAATTGGGCCTGTGGTGTTTTGCTTGGGATATGGATAATGCGAAAGCTCGCTGCTGGTATCAGCATCGTATTCCTTTGATCCGTGTTGCTCATGAAGAGCAATTTATTGCCGTCCTCAATAACGTATTGGTATTCGCATCGGAAGCGCTGTCGCTGCTGAGATACGCGTTTAAAAGCGCTAAGTTTGATACGCCAAAAGAAGCCAAAATGGATTTCAGTATGGTGGATATTGCGTTCTGGCAGGAAACTGAACCCGCTTTTCGGCAGCTTCTCGACGCACTGGAGCAGAATCCGTTACGCCAGGATGCCCCTTCCCGTCATGCATTGCGTCAGTGGGATCGGGAACTCCTTCGGTATCTCTTACAGGTATTTGACCGTGATGCTCTAACCGATCCTGATAGTCCCGACGACATTCTGTTGCGCCAGCTTGCGGCTCGACGAGAACTTGAGAGCAGCTACCGTAAACACAAAGCGCGCAAGGAAATCTTGATGCTTGCCGAGGAACCAAAGGAGACTCTATGAACAGTCATACTGCAATGTTGTGCAAAATCACGCACCCTGATGCTCAGAAAGCATTGCTGGAATGGTTTGCCATCCTGTCTGAACGTTATGAGCGCCGGGACGATAAGCGAATCAACGGCCGGGCCTGGCGTGCGGAGCTGAAAAAAATGACCCCGCCATATGGGGTGATGATGTGTGAAGCTTATGGCGCGCTTCGCCAGGCCCTGCTTAAATATATTCCCTTACAGCCTGTTGATGAAATGGCTCTGGCGCTGTTTATCAGCGTCGCTGCGCATATTAAAAGTCATAAAGAAAAAGCCAGTTTTGCCGCACAATTGGGAGAAAAGCTAAATGGAACAACGGCATGTGTTTCTGCTCTGCGCTTTGAACGTTTGCAAAAGGCGGCCGATCCGGAAACTTTCTGTCAGTTGCTAATTCAGGTGGTGAATATTCGTGGGGCGGAAGGAGTGAATGTCTTGTCTCTGGCCGACAGTATTTTCTTGTGGATGGAAGAATGGCAACGTCGTGAAAATCATGAGCCAGAACACCGAGATCCCTTTAAGCGAAACCGCATCCGCTGGGCTAACGAATATCTTTCAACATCCTATGGCAAATAAGTAACTTAGAGGGATTTAATAATGACCACTTTTATTCAGTTGCACTTATTAACGGCATATGCACCCGCTAACCTTAACCGTGACGATTCCGGCAGGCCTAAAACGGCATTTATGGGCGGTGTAGAGCGCCTGCGAGTGTCGTCACAAAGCCTAAAACGTGCCTGGCGCGTTTCGGAAACGTTTGAAGAAGCAATGGATGGTTTCATCGGTAAGCGCACTCGTCGAATTGGAGTGGACTATGTCTATCGTCCAATGATTGCTGCAGATACTGCAGCTAAAGTCGCAAAAAGCGCGGCAGAGAAAATCGCTGAGCAGTTCGGTAAATTGAAAAATGACAAAAATGCGAATGATGAAAAAAATCTAGAGATTGAGCAGATCGTCCACGTCAGCAGTCATGAAATTCATTTGATTGAGCAATTGGTTAAAACTCTGATCGCTGAACAGCGTATACCGACCGATGAAGAGGTTAAATTACTGCGTAATGAACAGCGTAGCGTGGACATGGCATTGTTTGGCCGTATGCTGGCATCATCACCTGAGTTTAACGTTGAGGCCGCATGCCAGGTTTCTCATGCGCTGGGTGTGAGTGCCGTGACCATTGAGTCTGATTTCTTTACTGCTGTAGATGACCTCAATAATAAAGAGGATGCCGGTTCTGCTCATATGGGGGAACAGGGGTTTGCCTCAGCGCTTTTCTATACCTATCTCTGCATCAGCCGGGATTTGTTGGTAGAAAACCTCGGTGGTAATGAGGAACTAGCGAAACGCGCCATTGCGGCGCTCACCGAAACAGCACTAACTGTTTCACCAACGGGCAAGCAAAACAGCTTTGCCTCTCGCGCTTATGCTACTTATGCGCTGGCTGAAATCGGGAAAAAACAACCGCGAGCGTTGGCCGCGGCATTTTTCCAGCCCGTACGCGATACCGATCAGATACCGGCGGCGATTGCTCGCTTAAAACAGCAGCGTGATAGCTTCGATCGGGTCTATGGCAACTGTACTGACGCTTATCAAGAACTGAACGTTCAGGAAGGCATCGGATCGCTGGCGGAATTACTGGCCTTTGTCAGCCAGTAAGGATGAATGATGAAGGAATATCTGGTTTTTCAGCTCTATGCGCCACTGGCATCATGGGGAGAAGAAGCGTCAGGTGAGATCCGCCACTCTGCGGCAGTACCTACGCGATCGGCATTATTAGGATTGGTTGCCGCCGCGCTTGGGATACGCCGCGATGAAGAAGAACGGTTAAATACATTTAACCAACACTATCATTTGGCAGTGCATGCGCTAGCCTCGCAAGAGCGCTGGCTACGGGATTATCATACGGTTAGTGCGCCACGAGAAAATAAAAAGTATCGTTACTTCACGCGACGGGATGAACTGACTCTCGCGCCCGATGAAATCGGCACCCTGATTTCGCAGCGTGAATATCGTTGCGATGGTTACTGGCACGTGGCGTTAAGTGCTACCGCTGGTGCTCCGTATGCGTTGACGGCGTTGCGTGAAGCACTGCTGACACCTTATTTTCCGCTTTATCTCGGAAGAAAGTCTTGTCCGTTAGCCTTGCCGCTGGCGCCCCGATTAATGACTGGTACGTTAAAAGAGATATTTATTCTTGCTGCTCAGGAAATGTCCGCCGCGGAATTAAATGGATTTACCTCGAAAGAGGGTATTTGCTACTGGGACGATCCCGATGAAGAGAGTGTGCAATGGCAGCAGAAAATCCATAGCCATAATAACCCACTCAGCCGCCAGCGTTGGCAGTTCGGCAGCTATATCCGCTTTAGCGGTCTGTTGCAAGGGAGGGCGTGATGTACTTGTCTCGTGTCCAGCTTCTGTTCAAAAACCTTCGTCCTGAAATGTTGAAAAAATGGGAATCAGCCAGGCCTTATGCTAGTCATCAGTGGCTTTGGCAGCTTTTTCCACAACAAACGGCACGTCAGTTCTTGTTTCGTCAGGAAGCGCAAGGCTGCTTTTTTGTGCTCTCGACAACGCCGCCACTGTCCCAGCATTCTCTGTTTGTGATTGAAACCAAACCATTTAATCCACAACTGACGGAGGGCTTGATACTGGATTTTCAGCTACGGGCTAACCCGGTGATTACCCGAGATGGTAAACGCAGCGATGTGATGATGGATGCCAAATACCATGCAAAAGCAAGCGGCGTTGTAAAAGAACGCTGGTGGGAGGTACAACAACAGGCTGCTCAGGCGTGGCTGGAGAGGCAAGGGCAGCAGCATGGTTTTCGGTTGCTTGAGCCAGAGGCAGATGCTTTGGCTTTGTGGGCAGGTGAGGAATACAGGGAAATGCAGACGCGCTGTGGCTGTGTGCAAGCGTATCAACAGCATCATTTTGTTCGCCATAACCGGGAAGAACCGATCACATACAGCAGTGTGGATTTTTGCGGAACACTTTGTGTAACAGACGTTCCGCTTTTCTCCCAGGTGCTGTTCTCTGGCTTAGGTAAGAGTAAAGCGTTGGGTTGTGGGATGCTGATGGTAAAAAGGAAGCGCTAATGAGCTGGCTGCCGTTAAATCCGATCCCGCTTAAAGATCGTGTATCGATGATCTTTCTCCAGTATGGGCAAGTTGATGTTATCGATGGGGCATTCGTTTTAATCGATAAAACCGGCGTCCGTACACATATTCCTGTCGGATCGGTGGCCTGTCTGATGTTGGAACCGGGGACGCGTGTTTCTCATGCCGCTGTAAGGCTGGCGGCGACAGTGGGCACGTTGCTGGTATGGGTTGGTGAAGCGGGTGTCCGTCTCTATGCCTCTGGGCAACCAGGTGGCGCCCGTGCCGATAAATTGCTCTATCAGGCAAAGCTGGCCTTAGATGATGAGCTCCGTCTGAAAGTAGTGCGTAGAATGTTCGAGTTGCGTTTTGGTGAGCCAGCGCCAAGCCGACGTTCTGTCGAACAGTTACGCGGCATTGAAGGGAGTCGTGTGCGGGCGACTTACGCATTATTGGCGAAACAATATGGCGTAAAGTGGCAGGGACGCCGCTACGATCCGAAGGACTGGGAGAAAGGGGATACAGTCAACCAGTGTATTAGTTCGGCGACGGCCTGCCTGTATGGTGTGACGGAAGCGGCAATACTTGCTGCTGGATACGCGCCAGCGATAGGCTTTGTACATACGGGTAAACCACTTTCTTTTGTTTACGATATTGCCGATATCATCAAGTTTGATACCGTCGTGCCAAAAGCATTCGAGATTGCGCGGCGTAATCCAGCCGAGCCCGATCGCGAAGTCCGGCTAGCCTGCAGGGATATTTTCCGCAGTAGCAAAATGCTGGCGAAATTAATTCCGCTTATTGACGATGTTCTTGCGGCAGGCGAAATTCAGCCACCCCCACCACCTGAAGACGCACATCCTGTAGCTATCCCACTCCCTGTCTCTTTAGGTGATGCAGGCCATCGGAGTCGTTAACGATGAGTATGTTGGTTGTGGTGACAGAGAATGTTCCTCCGCGACTCCGTGGACGGTTAGCCGTCTGGTTGCTGGAGATTCGCGCTGGTGTGTATGTTGGGGACATCTCAACAAAGACACGAGAAATGATATGGCAACAGGTTTCCGTTCTAGCAGAAGAGGGGAATGTTGTTATGGCTTGGGCGACGAATACCGAATCCGGATTTGAGTTTCAGACATATGGTGTGAATAGACGTATTCCGGTGGATTTGGATGGACTGCGGTTAGTATCTTTCCTTCCTGTTTTAAAACAATGAGTTATATGCTCTTTAATAATGTAAAATTGTTGCTTAATTGTTGGTGAATTGTTTTTCAGTTAAAAGCTATTGATATTGAAGTCTATTTTTTTAGTGTGTTCCCCGCGCCAGCGGGGATAAACCGCAGCGCCTGGGAGGGATTCCGGATCCAGGTTAGTGTTCCCCGCGCCAGCGGGGATAAACC
>NZ_KV789926.1:21062-139565 GCF_001807705.1 Klebsiella sp. HMSC25G12
ATCCTCCCGGATGCACCATATTCTCCTTAGTAGCAGCGACGATGTTGTTGCATGGTCTGCGAAATTATCGTCAGCACCAGGAAGGATAACGTTGCGTAAGCAACGGCCCGAAGGGCGAGGCTTAGCCGAGTCATCCTCCCGGATGCACCATCTTCACTCTTTACTCTCTCCTCACCATCCCTATAACCTCGTTTTCCATCACCGGTTTCATACTGACTTTTTTATTGGCAAGCCGCGCTTTCCACTATAATTTATCCTTGTATATCAGCGTTATCAGGCTGAGTTAAATGCAAGGAGAGAAATCCATGAAATGGTTCAAAGCAATACCTGCTTTTTGCGCGACGCTGCTGGTGGCGACGGCCCTTACTGGCTGTGCCGGTTCGTCCACCAAAGAAAGCACCGGCGGTTACATTGACGATACCGTGGTGACCACTAAGGTGAAAACGGCGCTCTTTAACGATAAAGATATCAAGTCCTCAGAAATCAGCGTCCAGACCTTTAAAGGCCGCGTGCAGTTGAGCGGGTTTGTCTCCTCTGCGGAAAGCGCTAAACGTGCGGTGGAAGTCACCCGTCGGGTGCAGGGCGTGCGTATGGTCGAGAACGATCTGCGTATTAAATAAGACCCACTACCCGGTTTATGCCTGAAGGCGCCTGAGGGCGCCTTTGTCGTTTGAGCCGCTGGCCGCGACAACGACGGGCTTTTGCGATAGAGTAACTATTCATTAACCGGTTGGTGAGAAGACAATGTACGAAGGTTACGCAGGACTGATCTTTGATATGGATGGCACCATTCTCGATACCGAGCCGACCCATCGGCAGGCATGGAACGAGGTGTTGGGCCGCTACGGTATGCGTTTCGACGAACAGGCGATGGTCGCGCTCAATGGCTCACCAACCTGGCGGATTGCCCAGGCGATTATTGAACTCAACCAGGCGGATCTCGATCCACATCGCCTGGCGCAGGAAAAAACCCAGGCGGTTAAGGCGATGCTGCTGGACAGCGTACGCCCGTTGCCGCTAATTGAGGTGGTCAAGGCGTGGCATGGTCGTCGCCCGATGTCGGTGGGTACCGGCAGCGAAAGCGCCGTCGCCGAGGCGCTGCTGGCGCACCTGGGCCTGCGTCATTACTTCTCTGCGGTGGTGGCGGCCGATCATGTGGTCAACCATAAACCCGCGCCCGATACCTTCCTGCTGTGCGCCGAGCGCATGGGCGTCGCGCCGGAAAAATGCGTGGTCTTCGAAGATGCCGACTTTGGTCTGCAGGCGGCGAAGCGTGCAGGCATGGACGCTGTTGACGTGCGTTTGCTGTGAGTGACGCGCTGTCACTCACCTCGCTGTTTGCCAGTAGCTTTTTAAGCGCCACGCTGCTTCCCGGTAATTCGGAGGTTGTGCTGGTGGCTATGCTACTTGCAGGGGTCAGTCATCCATGGTGGTTAGTATTAATAGCAACAATCGGCAATAGCCTTGGAGGGGTAACTAACGTTATTCTGGGGCGCTTGTTTCCGCTGCGCAAAACCTCGCGCTGGCAGGAGCGGGCGGCTGGCTGGCTTAAGCGCTACGGCGCGGTCACGCTCTTACTGAGCTGGGCGCCGGTTGTCGGCGATTTACTGTGTTTGCTGGCGGGATGGATGCGCATTTCCTGGGGACCGGTACTCTTTTTCTTATGCCTTGGTAAGGCGCTGCGCTATATCGTTATTGCAGCAGCGACGCTTCAAGGTATGACGTGGTGGCACTAATTGGACTGATAGTTCATCCATTACAATTATGCTTATTCAAACGATTTCGACAGGCGGGAGGTCAAATTGATCCCGGACGTATCACAGGCGCTGGCCTGGCTGGAAAAACATCCGCAGGCTCTGCAGGGTATTCAACGTGGTCTGGAGCGGGAAACGCTGCGCGTGAACGCAGACGGCACCCTTGCAACGACCGGTCACCCTCTGGCGTTAGGCTCAGCGCTGACGCATAAATGGATTACCACCGATTTTGCCGAAGCTTTACTCGAGTTCATTACGCCGGTGGATGGCGATATTGAGCATATGCTGACCTTTATGCGCGATGTCCATCGCTATACCGCGCGTCAGCTGGGCGACGAGCGAATGTGGCCGCTGAGTATGCCATGCTATATCGCTCCCGGTCAGGATATTGAGCTGGCGCAGTACGGCACCTCAAACGTGGGGCGTCTGAAAACGCTGTATCGCGAGGGGCTGAAGAACCGCTATGGCGCGCTGATGCAGACTATCTCCGGCGTGCACTATAATTTCTCGCTGCCGATGGCGTTCTGGCAGGCGAAGTGTGGCGTGGAAGACGTCGAAAGCGGTAAAGAAGCTATCTCGGCGGGCTATTTCCGCTCGATTCGTAACTACTATCGTTTTGGCTGGGTGATCCCTTATCTGTTCGGCGCTTCGCCGGCGATTTGCTCCTCGTTCCTGCAAGGGAAACCGACGACGCTGCCTTTTGAGGAAGCGGGTAACGGTATGTACTACCTGCCGTACGCCACCTCGCTGCGCCTCAGCGACCTCGGTTATACCAATAAGTCGCAAAGCAATCTCGGAATTACGTTTAACGATCTGCATGAGTATGTGGCAGGATTGAAGCGGGCGATTAAAACGCCGTCGGAAGAGTACGCTAAAATCGGGCTGCAGAAAGACGGCAAGTATCTGCAGATCAACAGCAATATCCTGCAGATTGAAAACGAACTCTATGCGCCGATCCGTCCGAAACGCGTGACCCGTCGGGGCGAAACCCCGTCCGATGCGCTGCTCCGCGGTGGCATTGAGTACATTGAAGTGCGTTCGCTGGATATCAACCCGTTCTCGCCGATCGGCGTTGACGCCCAGCAGGTGCGTTTCCTCGATCTGTTTATGGTCTGGTGCGCGCTGGCCGACGCGCCGGAGATGAGCAGCGATGAGCTGCTGTGCACTCGCACCAACTGGAATCGGGTGATTCTGGAAGGGCGTAAGCCGGGCTTAACGCTGGGGATTGGCTGCGAAAGCGCGCAGTTCCCGCTGGCTCAGGTGGGCAAAGATCTGTTCCGCGATTTACGCCGCGTGGCGCAGACCCTTGACAGTATCCACGGTGGCCAGGCATATCAGCAGGTCTGCGACGAGCTGCTGGCCTGCTTTGACGATCCGGAATTAACCTTCTCAGCCCGCATTCTGCGTTCTATGATTGAAGAAGGGATTGGCGGCACTGGCCGTGCATTGGCGGATCGCTATCGGACGCAGCTGCGGGAAGAGCCGCTGGAGATCCTGAGCGAAGCCGATTTCATCGCCGAGCGCGAGGCATCGGTGGCGCGGCAGAAGAAAGTGGAAGCGGAAGACAGTGAGCCGTTCGAAGCGCTGCTGGCACGACACGCGTAGCCGCTGACGATACAAAAGAAAAAGGCCACATCAATGTGGCCAAACTTTCATCTCTGATTCAGGGATGATGATGATAATAAATGCGCGTCTTTCATATACTGAGACTCGCGGCTGAACAAAGAGTTCATTTTATTTTAAAAAAAATCACTCCCGGAGGTGACGAATGCCGTTGTTAGATAGTTTCACAGTCGACCATACCCGAATGGAAGCCCCAGCGGTGCGTGTCGCGAAGAAAATGAACACGCCGCATGGCGATGAAATCACCGTTTTCGATCTGCGCTTCTGCGTGCCGAACCAGGAAGTGATGCCGGAACGCGGTATCCACACCCTGGAGCACCTGTTCGCGGGCTTTATGCGCGATCACCTGAACGGGAATGGCGTGGAAATTATCGACATTTCGCCAATGGGCTGCCGCACCGGGTTCTACATGAGCCTGATTGGTACGCCGGACGAGCAGCGCGTCGCTGACGCCTGGAAAGCGGCGATGGCCGATGTGCTGAAGGTGAAAGACCAGAACCAAATCCCGGAGCTCAACGTCTACCAGTGCGGAACCTATACCATGCACTCGCTGGAAGAGGCCCAGGACATCGCTCGTCATATCATTGAGCGCGATGTACGCATCAACAGCAACGACGAACTGGCACTGCCGAAAGAAAAACTGCAGGAACTGCACATCTAGTGCTTCCGCCACGGCCCGACGCCTGTCGCCGGGCCGCTCTCCTGACGCCGCCATGACGACCACCACGACTTTCTCCTTTCAGCACCGCCCGCTGGTGCCTTTTGCCCATGATTATGCCCACGGTGACCAGGAAGACTGGCATCAGCATGACTGCGCCCAGCTGCTGCATATTTTAAGCGGCGTGGTGCGGGTCGCGACACCGGCAGGTTACTGGGTGGTGCCTCCCGGGCGCGGCGTCTGGCTGCCGGCGGGAACGCCGCACGCGCTGCGTATGACCGGCAACGTGGCGGCGCGCACCCTGTTTATCGATCCGCTGGCGCGCGCCGATCTCCCGGCGGGTTGCCAGATCGTACAGATCACGCCGCTGCTGCGGGAACTGATCGTCTCATCCCTGGGACTGGCCGAGTGCTATGCCCCCGCCAGCCGTGACGAACGGATTTATGAGCTGATCCTCGATGAGATCCGCGGGATGGCGATCCTGCCGTTTGGCCTGCCGGAACCGCAAAGTGACACACTGCGTCGGCTGTGCCAGCAGGTACGCGAGGCGCCGGGCGAAGCCTGGAGCAGCGGCCAGGCGGCAAAGGTGTGCAACATGAGTGAGCGAACCCTTAACCGCCATTTTCAGCAGCAGACTAGCCTGACGTGGAGCGAGTGGGTGCGCCGGGCGAAGCTAATGGAAGCGCTGATTCGCCTGGCGCAGGGTCACTCCGTGCTGCGGGTGGCGCTGGAGCTGGGCTACGGCAGCCACAGCGCCTTCAGCGCCATGTTTCGTCGGGTGATGGGCGTTGCTCCCAGCGACTATTTTCGCCCTTCGACCTGATCGGCGACGCTGATCGCATTGCACAATGCCTGCAGCGAAGCGCGCGCCACGTCATTATCAATACCCACTCCCCAGTAGCTTTCACCTTGTGGAAAAACGCAGCGGATATAGGCGACCGACCGACTGTCGCTGCGCGCGCCAAGGGTATGCTCATGGTAGTCCTTGATCATAAATGGTTGTCTGAGCAGCGCGCTGAGGCCGCTGGCGGCGGCCGACAGCAGGCCGTTGCCCTGGCCCTGCAGGCGTCGGGTTTCGCCGTGGTGTCGCAGCGTCGCCTGCAGCGAAAGCTGGCCATCCTGTTGGCTGGCGCTCTGATAATCAAGCAGCGTCAGCGCAGGCTGCGCCAGCAGGCCGTAGCGCGTGCGGAACAGCTGCCACAGCGCGTGGTGGGTCATCTCTTTGCCGTCGCTATCGGTCGCCTGCTGTACATGCTGACTGAAGTCCTGCTGCAGCCCGCGGGGCAGCTTGAGACCATGGTTTTGTTCGATAAGCCAGGCGCTGCCGCTTTTTCCCGACTGGCTGTTGACGCGGATCACCGCCTCATAGCTACAGCCAATATCCTGTGGATCAATGGGCAGGTAGGGCATCTGCCACGGATCGCCTGGCTGACGGGCATCAAACCCTTTTTTGATGGCATCCTGATGGGAGCCGGAGAAGGCGGTATAAGCCAGACTTCCCGCCCACGGGTGGCGTGGGTGAACGGGGATCTGGTTGCAGTTTTCCACCACCTCCACCACCCGGTTCATCTGCTCGAAGCGAAGCTCAGGGTCGATGCCCTGGCTGTAGAGATTCATGGCCAGCGTCACCAGGCAGACGTTGCCGGTGCGTTCGCCATTGCCAAACAGGCAGCCTTCCACCCGATCGGCGCCGGCCATCACCGCCAGCTCGGCGCTGGCGACACCGGTCCCGCGGTCGTTGTGCGGGTGCACGCTGATGCAGACCTCGCCGCGGCGGGAGAAGTGGCGGCAAAAATACTCGATCTGATCGGCATAGACGTTGGGGGTGTTCACTTCCACCGTCGCCGGCAGATTGACGATCATCGGCCGTTCGGCGCAGGGCTGCCAGACGTCCGCCACCGCCTCGCAAATCTCAAGGGCAAACTCGGGTTCGGTAAAGCAGAAGGTCTCTGGTGAGTATTCGTATTGCCAGCGGGTCTCCGGCTGTTGTTCGCACTGCTGGCGGATAAGTCGGGTGGCGCGGGTCGCCAGGGCGATCACTTCGGCTTTATCCATCCCGAAGACCAGCTCGCGAAACAGCGGCGCGGTGGCATTGTAGAGGTGGACGGTGGCCTGGCGGGCGCCGCGCAGTGCCTCAAAGGTGCGCAGGATCAGCGGATCCCGCGCCTGGGTCAGCACCTGGATGGTGACATCTTCCGGGATGCGCTGCTCGTCGATCAGCTGGCGGACGAAGTTGAAATCGGTTTGCGAAGCGGAAGGGAAGGCGACCTCAATCTCTTTAAAACCGCACTCCAGCAGCAGATCCCAGAACTGCAGTTTGCGGGCGCTGTCCATGGGCTCCGCCAGCGCCTGGTTGCCGTCGCGCAGGTCGGTCGACAGCCAGCGCGGGGCGTGGCTGATTTGCCGGTCGGGCCAGCGGCGGTCGGGCAGGGCAATCGGCGGGTAGGGACGGTACTTTTCAGCAGGATGGCTCAGCATAGTGTTCTCCTTAATGGTCAGCCTTTATCCTGCCCGAGCACCGGGTGGCGAGCTTTCGCAAACGAGACAGAAACTAGCGAGAATTGGACAATCTGACGCCATAAAAAAGGGACCCGCAGGTCCCTTAGTCTGATGCTTAGTGTGCGCCCCCGCCGCCGCCGCCGGCACTGAATGGCGGCCTGGCGAACCACACCAGGCTGAGCAGAAGAATAAAGATCCCCGCCGAAACCCAGAAGATTTCGTTGGCGGAGATAATCAACCCCTGGTTGGTTATCTGCTGCGCTATCCAGCCGGAAGCCTGCTGCTGGGTCATTCCCATGCCCTGCAGCTGATCGTACATCTGCTGGGCGTTGGGGTTGAACGGCGTCACCGACTCGGTGAGCTGCGCATGGTGCAGCGCCTCACGGTTGGTCCACATGGTGGTGGTGATCGAGGTCCCGATGGAGCCGGCCAGAGTTCGGGTAAAGTTTGACAAGCTCGACGCCGCCGCCAGCCGCTCCGGCGGCAGGCCGGAGAGGGTGATGGTGGTCAATGGCATGAAGAAACAAGCCACCGCGAAGCCCTGGATAAACTGCGGCCACGCCGATGCACCAAAGTCCATACCCGGTTCAAAGGTCCACGCACGCCAGTAGAAGCAGACGGCATACATAATAAAGCTGAAGGTGACCAGCCGACGCATATCGAGCTTATGGGCAAAGCGGCCAATAATCGGCGACAGAATGACCGGGATCACCCCCACCGGCGCCGACGCCAAACCGGCCCAGGTAGCGGTGTAGCCGTAGACCTCCTGCAACAGCTGCGGCAGCAGTACGATAGCGCCGAAGTAGAGCATATAGGCCAGGCTGATACACAAACAGCCGATGGTGAAGTTGCGCGACTTAAACAGCGACAGGTCGACTATCGGGTTATCGTCAGTCAGCTCCCAGACAATCAGGAAGCTTATCGCCACCACCGCCACGATGGTCAGGATGATAATCTCGTTGGAAGCGAACCAGTCGAGCTCTTTACCGCGGTCGAGCATCACCTGCAGGCTACCGATACCGATAATCAGCAACGCCAGCCCGACGCCGTCGATACGTCGCTGTTCGGTACGGGTTTCGCGCCCGCGCAGGGTTTGCAGCGTCATGATCACCACTGCGATACCAATCGGCACGTTGATGAAGAAGATCCAGCCCCAGTGGTAGTTATCGCTGATATAGCCGCCGAGAATCGGGCCACAGATCGGCGCGACGATCACGGTCATTGACCACAGGGCCAGCGCAATAGAACGCTTCGCCGGTGGGTAGTTGCTGAGCAACAGGCTCTGCGACAGCGGGATCAGCGGACCGGCGACGATCCCCTGAATGACGCGGAAGAAAATCAGCATCGTCAGGCTGTTCGACACCCCACAGGCCCAGGAGGCGATAGCGAATGCCACCGTCGACCAGACGAAGAGCTTCACCTCGCCGACGCGCTTCGCCAGCCAGCCGGTAATGGGGATGGAGATGGCGTTGGCCACCCCGAACGAGGTGATGACCCACGTCCCCTGGCTCAGCGACGAGCCAAGGTTACCGGCAATGGTTGGGATCGCCACGTTGGCGATCGTGGAGTCCAGCACCTGCATGAACGTCGCCAGCGACAACGCAATGGTCATAATGACCAGTTGCGCGCCTTCGAGCGGTTTTTGCTGTTGCATTACGCTCACCCCGAATTATCCGGCGTTGGCCTGAATGATCTCGTCGATCAGTTTATTAACCGGCTCAAGCGCGATTTCGCGGGCATTGCTCTCGTAAACCGGGGAGCTTCGCACCTGGCTGGCCAGCATTTCGCCATCGCGATCGGTGGTGTTGACTTCCACCAGCGTGGAGAGGCCGATGCGCAGCGGGTGTTCCGCCAGCTGTTTTTCGTCCAGCTCGATACGGACCGGCAGGCGCTGTACCACTTTGATCCAGTTACCGGTGGCGTTCTGCGCCGGCAGCAGGGAGAAGGCGCTGCCGGTGCCCATATCCAGGCCGACCACTTTGCCAGTGTATTTCACGTCATCGCCATAGATGTCGCTGATCACGGTGGCCGGCTGGCCGATGCGCATGTGCGCCAGCTGGGTCTCTTTAAAGTTGGCGTCGATCCACAGGTTGGTCGCCGGGACCACCGCCATCAGCGGCGTGGTGGTGCCGATCTGCGCCCCAGGCTGTACGGAGCGACGGGAAACGTAGCCGCTAATCGGGCTGACGATTTGCGTACGCTGCAGGGCCAGCCAGGCGTTACGTACTTCGGTGGCCGCCTGCAGCACCGCCGGCTGCTGTTCCAGTTTGGTGCCCAGCACGATCGCCTGGTTGGCGTTGTATTGCTGGATTGCCACGTCGAGTTCGGCCTGCGCGCTGGCGACGGTGTCGCGGGCGTGCTGCAGCTCTTCGCGGCCGATCAGGTTCGCGGCGCCCAGCGGGATGCGGCGATTCAGGTCAGCCTGCGCCTGGGCGAGGGCGGTCTTTTTGACGTCAATATTCGCCTGCAACTGCTTGCTGTTGATCATCTGCTGACGGGTTTGACGCACGCTGGCGGCCAGCTGCGTTTTGGCTTTCTCAAACGCCTGCTGGGCATCGGTCTGATCGAGCGTCACCAGCGGATCGCCTTTCTGCACGTAGTCCGTGTTGTCAGCCCAGACTTTGGTCACGCTGCCTGAGACCTGGGCCATAATTTGTACCTGGTTCCCTGCCACGTAGGCATCGTCGGTCTCTTCGTAATGACGCAGTACCAGAAACCAGTAAATCCCATATGCCACGGCAATAATAATAAAGAGCAATGTCAGCAACAGGAGTGCGCCTTTGCGCTTTCCTTTTTTGCTGCCTGGTTGCTGCGGGGTTTGGCTCTCCGCATTTGCGCTCATGTTATTCTCCACGATCTTATTATTTCACATCGGCTGAGCCGACCTGTTTATCAGAAAGGCCAGCAGAGATCTGCTGGCCTGGCTGTTTTCCTTGCAACGTAAAAATGGGCTGAGCGACGCCGCCCTTAGCGTAGAGAGTCCGCCAGCACGCCTTCTTCTTCCATCTGGTCAAGGCGGCTCAGGAGTTTGCGGGTGATATGTTCGAGCTGATCTTTTTCGCTGGTGCTGAGTGAAGACCACAGCTGATGCAGGCAGTTATGCTGCGGTGGCAGGACTTCACGCAAAAACTGATGGCCCTTTTCGGTCAGTTGCAGATGCAGACAGCGGCGATCGTTATCGCTCTCGCGACGTTCAATCCAGCCGCGTTTTTCCAGTTCATCAGCGATACGGGTGGCGTTGGTACGCGACGAGCCCAGCGCGCAACTCAGCTCGGACGGCTGGATGCTGTGGTTTTCCTGTGACTCCAGCGTAATCAGCGCCATAAATAATGTCTCGTTAATTCCCTGCGCTTTGAGCATTTTATTGCGATTTTC
Organism: Klebsiella sp. HMSC25G12; assembly: GCF_001807705.1. Lineage (NCBI taxonomy): Bacteria > Pseudomonadati > Pseudomonadota > Gammaproteobacteria > Enterobacterales > Enterobacteriaceae > Klebsiella > Klebsiella sp. HMSC25G12. Next base: position 30,972 of record NZ_KV789926.1, read on the forward strand.
CAGCAGCTTACCTTGCATATGCATGCAAAGACGAGTTAACAGGATCTCCTGGAACGGGAAATCTTCATGGCGGCTGGCGCGGAATTTGAGCATTTGCTCAATGGGAGTAAACGAACTATCCATTTGGGTATGACCTCATTAATTACAGCCGATATAATAACTATTGTGACAAATAAATCAAATGAATTATTGACTAAAATTGATACGTAAAGCTTAGAGTCCGCTGGTGATTTTCCATGCCAGACCATAGGCCAACGCCGACAGCAGCGTCGGGACAATAATGCTGCGGGTTTTCCAGAAGGCGGCCCCCAGCACCAGGAAGCCGATCAGCGTCGGCGCCAGGCGATGGGCATCGGCGAGGATCTCCGGCACGCTGGAGACCACCAGCAGCGCGCAAATCGAGGCGATGCCGATGGTATCCAGCAGCACGCTGACCGGGCCACGGCGGGCAGGCCGGGCATGGCCGGCGCGCAGGCGCAGGGGAAGATAGCGAAACAGATAATTCACGCTGCCGACTATCACCCCGAGCAGAAGGACTTCACTGTTCATCCGGCATCCCCTTAAGCATGGCCTGGACCAGCGCCGTCAGACACCCGCAGACAATCCCGGCGAGGATGGCCGCCGGAATGGAAAATAACAAAATGCCACCCAGCGCGCCCGCCAGGGCTGCCGTGACGCAGAGTGACTGCTGGCGCTGGAATGAGGCCAGCAGGAAGCTCATAAACAGCGCCGGCAGCATAAAGCCGAGCGCGGCCTCCACCGCGGGATAATCCACCAGCAGGCCGTTACCGGACCAGGCGCCGGCCAGCGTGCCGCACACCCACGATGCCCAGGAAGTAAAAGCGAGACCGAGCATCCAGTTTTCGCTCCAGCGGCGGTTATCGCGAACCAGCCTGGCGGTGGCCGCGGCGAAAACCTCATCGGTCAGGCCGAAGGCCCAGAGGGCGGTTTTCTTTTTATCCAGCGCTGAGCGAATGCGGCTGCGCAATGAGGGACCATACAGCACGTGGCGGACATCCATCGCCATCACCGTCAGGGCGGCGACCCACAGCGAACTGCCGGCGGCCAGCATGGCGGTGATCACAAACTGGCTGGCGCCGGCGTAAATAATGCAGGAGAAAAACACGCTTTCCAGCGGGGTGAATCCCAGCCGGGTGGCGTTCAGTCCGAAGGCGAAAGCCACCGGCAGGTAGCTGATAACGATGGGGAGACTGTCTTTGATGCCTTCGCCGACGGTGGCGACACGTTCAGGTAAGGCACAGGTTAAGGGCGCGGGGTTTTCCATATGAATAACTTATCGCTGGATCCATGTGAAGGTGACAAATTGACCGATGGGTCCACCTTAACAGAGCGCGACGCGCCTTAACACTATGGAAATTCCTGGAATCCGCTTTTCCATACTCTGTGCTGCGAGCAACGAGGGAAAGGGAGCCCGGATAAGACGGAGCGCCTTATCCGGGAGGCAGGGTTACTGCTGCGCGGCGAGCGCCGCTTTCACCCAGCTGTCGAACAGCGGCTGGTGGGCTTTGATCCAGCCATCGACATGACCGTTAATGTCGGCTTCGGAAGCATGGCCTTCGTGCATCATCGCATTCTCGGCGTTGATGTCGGCGATCGGCAGCTTCATGACGCTAAACAGGGTGGCGGCGGCCGGATTTTTCTCGGCCCAGGCTTTGTTGGCGACGATGTGCATTGTGTTCACCGGGAAGCCATAGTTGGCGCCGTTGGCCAGTTTGGTGTCGATGTTTTTCTGCTCGCCCGGCAGGGAGGAGAACGGCACCTGCAGCCAGACGACGTCTTTGCCAGGTTTCAGCACGTCGCTGACCCAGTACGGCGTCCAGGTGTAGTAGAGCACCGGTTTACCCTCTTTATAGCGGGCGATGGTGTCAGCCATCATCGCCGCGTAGTTGCCCTGGTTATGGGTGACGGTTTTGCTCAGGCCATAGGCGTCAATCTGGTGGTTAATCACCGCTTCGCAGCCCCAGCCTGGCGTACAGCCGGTGAGATCCGCTTTACCGTCGTTATTGGTATCAAACAGTTTGGCGATCTGCGGATCTTTAAGCTGATCGATGGAGGTGATGTGGTACTGCTCGGCGGTTTTTTTATCGATCAGATAGCCCTGGGCGGCACCTGAGACATACACCCCTTTACGATAGAATTTGTTATCACCGCCTGCCGCGGCGTACATGTCATCGTGCAGCGGCTGCCAGTTGGTGGCGATAAAGGTGGTATCCCCGGCGGCAATCGAGGTATAGGCAACGTTATAGTCCACTTCGCTCGGTTTCTCGACGGTGTAGCCTAGCTTCTCCAGCGCGCGACTGACCAGCAGGGTCTGGAAGGTCTCTTCCGAAATAGTGCTCTGGGCAGGCTTCACGGTAATCCCTTTGCCCGGCAGGTCGGCGGCGAAGGTGCTGGTGGCGATCAGGGTGGCAAAGGCGGCGGTGGCCATCATCGTACGATGTCGCATGGTGGTTCCTCTTATTGTTTAACGGGAAGAGCGACCCCCCGGCCTCGGCTGGTGCCGGGGAGCGGCGCTGTTATCGACTTATCGACAGAAAGGGCGAGTGATAAGCCCCAGTGGGCCGGTGGTGTACCAGCGGCGGTTGCCGCGACTGCGGGCGTCGCGACCGACGGCCTGGGTGAGGCGGTCAAGAATAATCGCGAGGATCACGATCCCCACTCCGCCGACGGTGGCGAGACCCATATCCAGGCGGCCGATGCCGCGCAGCACCATCTGGCCAAGACCGCCGACGGCGATCATCGAGGCGATCACCACCATCGACAGGGCCAGCATCAGCGTCTGGTTTACCCCGGCCATGATGGTGGGCATCGCCAGCGGCAGCTGAACCTTAAACAACAGCTGGCGCGGGCTGGCGCCAAACGAGCGCGACGCTTCGATCAGATCCGCGGGCACCTGGTTTATCCCGAGAATTGTCAGGCGGACGATCGGCGGCAAGGCGAAGATAATCGTCACTACCACGCCAGGCACGTTGCCGATGCCGAACAGCATCACGATCGGCACCAGGTAGACGAAGGCCGGCGTGGTCTGCATGGCATCGAGCAGCGGGCGGATAATTTTTGCCGCCCGCGGGCTGCGCGCCAGCCAAATACCCAGCGGCAGGCCGATAACCATGCAGAACAGCAGGGCGGTGAGGACCAGCGCCAGGGTGACCATCGCCTGCGACCAGGCGCCGATGGCGCCGATGGCAATCAGCGAAACCAGGGTGGCGACCCCCATGCCGAGGCTGGAGATCTGCCAGGCGATCAGCGCGAAGACGATAATCGCCACCGGCGCTGGCATCCCCAACAGCAGCTGCTGGAAGGCGCTGAGGATGTAGTCGATCGGCACGCGGATCCCCTGGAATAGCGGACGGAAGTGCAGCACGATCCAGTCGATAGCGTGGGTGACCCAGCTGTCGAGCGGGATCAGCGTTTTATGGAACGGGTCCATGATGTTGAACGATTCCGGCTGCGGCGCGGGCGCGCTGTGCAGCCAGTCGGCGCCGCCGCCGTTGGCCGGCGCGGCAGTAGAGGCGCCACCCCAGGCATCGGCGGCCTGCGCAGCGCTGTCGGTTGCCGGGGCGCTGTCCCACGGATTAGTTTGATCAGCCATGATTCACCCCCTCGCGATCTAAAGCCTGGAGCAGCATTCGTTTGGAAATGATGCCAATGTATTGTTGTTCTTCATCCACCACCGGGACGGCGCACGGGGCGTGGCCGACGTGGGAGAGCAGATCGCTGAGCGGCGTTTGCGCCTCCACCGCCAGCGGGGCGTCAATCAGCGCCGCCTCGATCCCCTGGCCGACGCTGAGCGCGGTTTTCAGAGAATCGATCGAGACAATCCCGACAAAGCGATTTCCGCGTTCGATGACATAGCCATATTCTCGGTCTTCATCCTGTAATAATTTCAGCGCGGAGCGGGGGCCAAAACCTGGGGTTTTACGAATCAATCCAACCGGGCTGCGGCGGGCAATATCTTTGGCGCTGAAGACCTGGCTAATATCCACGCCGCGGAAGAAGGTGCGCACATAATCATTGGCCGGATTATTCAGTATTTCATCCGGCGTACCGACCTGGACCACTTCGCCATTTTGCATAATGGCAATGCGATCGCCAATTCGCATGGCTTCATCAAGGTCATGGGAAATAAAGACGATAGTGCGTTGATGCTTAGCCTGTAATTTGATGAGCTCATCCTGCATTTCGGTGCGAATGAGCGGGTCGAGCGCGGAGAAGGCTTCATCCATTAACAGAATATCGGGATTAATCGCCAGCGCGCGAGCTAAACCGACGCGCTGACGCATCCCGCCGGAGAGTTCATCCGGCCAGGCATGGGCATAATTCTCCAGCCCCACCTGACGCAGCGCCTCCCGCGCTTTTTGCTCTCGTTCGGCGGTCGGGACGCCGGCCAGCGCCATACCAAACGCCGTGTTGTCGAGCACGCTCATGTGTGGCATCAGCGCAAAGGACTGAAAAACCATCGCAATTTTCTTGCGACGCACCTCGCGCAGCTCGGCATCCGACATTTTGGCGATGTCGACCCCGTCAATCAGCACCTGGCCGCGGGTGGGTTCAATCAGGCGATTGAGAAGGCGAACCATGGTGGATTTCCCCGAGCCGGAGAGCCCCATGATGACGAATATCTCGCCTTCTTCAATGGCCAGACTGGCGTCTTTGACGCCAAGCGACAGCCCCGTTTTTTCCAGTATTTGCGCTTTGTTGAGTCCTTTCTCAATATATTTGAAAGCCCGGTTTGGGTGCTCGCCAAATATCTTATAAAGATTTTTAATTTCTAATTTAATTGCCATGCAATAGAGAAGTTCCTGTTATTTGTTTATTGCGATACGATACCCGATGGTGATTATGATCTTTTTACACCCTAACATACTCAGATTCTGTGACAACCCTCAATGGCAAACTCTCGGCAAAATGGCGTGAGGGACAGAGCGGCGCAGCCCCCGTGATATAAGGGCTGAGCGTCAATTTGTTGTGGGTAATATTTTTTGATTATCTCTGGATAATTCGACTGAAATGGACCAGTTTTCTGTTAAATATGACGGAGTGATGACGGTTATGCGATGGAGAGAATATTTGGCAGATGAACCCACTTTTCTGCGAAATAGATCACCAGGAACCAGCCCGCCATATTCCTGGTGAAAGTATGGTTAAAAGTCCCAATCGTCGTCGGCGGTTTCTTCCGTTTTGCCTATCACGTACGAGGAGCCGGAGCCGGAGAAAAAGTCGTGGTTTTCATCGGCGTTAGGCGACAGCGCGGCGAGGATCGCCGGGTTAACCGCTGCCATCTCCGCCGGAAACAGCGCTTCATAACCGAGGTTCATCAGCGCTTTGTTGGCGTTGTAGCACAGGAAAGCGCTGACGTCGTCAAACCAGCCGCTCTCGCCGTACAGTTCCCGACTGTAGGCCAGCTCGTTGTCGTAAAGATCCATCAGCAGATCGAGGGCGAAATTTTTCAGTTCTTCGCGCTTTCCGGGGCTGACGATCTCCAGTCCTTTCTGATACTTGTAGCCAATGTAATAGCCATGTACCGCTTCATCGCGAATGATCAGACGGATCAGATCCGCGGTATTGGTCAGTTTTCCCCGGCTGGAGAAGTGCATTGGCAGCCAGAAGCCGGAGTAGAAGAGAAAGGATTCGAGGAACACGCTGGCGATTTTTTTCTTCAGCGGCTCGTCGGCCTGATAGTAGCCCAGCATCAGTTGCGCCTTGCGCTGCAGGGGTTCGCAGCTTTCACTCCAGGCGAAGGCGGCATCCACCTCTTTGCTGTGGCACAGCGTGGAAAAAATGGAGCTGTAAGAGCGGGCATGAACCGCTTCCATAAAGCTGATGTTCGACAGCACCGCCTCCTCATGCGGGGTCAGCGCGTCCGCCATCAGCGCCGGCGCGCCGACCGTGTTCTGAATGGTGTCGAGCAGCGTCAGCCCGGTGAAGACGCGAATGGTCAACTGCTGCTCCGCCGCGCTGAGGGTTTGCCAGGCGGGAATGTCGTTTGACAGCGGCACTTTCTCCGGTAGCCAGAAGTTGCTGGTGAGACGATTCCAGACCTCAAGATCTTTGTCGTCATCAATGCGGTTCCAGTTGATAGCGCTGATGCGCGTTAAATGGGTCATCCTGTTCTCCTTACAGTGCGCAGGACACGCAGCCTTCAATTTCAGTGCCTTCCAGCGCCAGCTGGCGCAGACGGATGTAGTAGAGGGTCTTAATGCCTTTCTTCCAGGCGTAGATTTGCGCCTTGTTGATATCGCGGGTGGTGGCGGTATCCGGGAAGAACAGCGTCAACGACAGCCCCTGATCGACGTGGCGCGTCGCCTCGGCGTAGGTGTCAATGATCTTCTGGGGCCCTATCTCGTACGCATCCTGATAAAGGGCCAGATTGTCGTTATTCATAAACGGCGCGGGGTAGTACACCCGCCCGGTCTTCCCCTCTTTGCGGATCTCAATCTTCGAGACGATCGGATGAATGCTGGAGGTGGCATGGTTGATGTACGAGATCGACCCGGTGGGCGGCACCGCCTGCAGATAACGGTTATAGATGCCATAGCGCATGACATCGTCGCGCAGCTGGCGCCAGCTTTCCCGGTCGGGCAGGGGGATACCGGCGCGGGCGAACAGTGCGCGCACCCGTTCGGTTTTCGGCTGCCACTCCTCCTGCAGATATTTGTCGAAGTACGCCCCGCTGGCGTAGCGTGACTGTTCGAAGCCAGCGAAGCGCTGGCCGCGCTCGCGGGCCAGCAGCATCGAGGTGTGCAGGGCATGCCAGGTCACGGTGTAAAAATAGATATTGGTGAAGTCCAGCCCCTCCGGACTGCCGTAGGCAATCCCTTCTCGCGCCAGGTAGCCGTGCAGATTCATCTGCCCCAGGCCGATGGCGTGGGAGGCCGCATTGCCGGCCGCCACCGAGGGAACCGACTGTATGTCGCTCATATCGGATACCGCGGTCAGGGCGCGCACCGCGGTGGCGATAGTGCGGGCAAAATCCGGCGAGTCCATGGTATGGGCGATGTTCAGCGAGCCGAGGTTGCAGGAGATATCCTCGCCGATATGGGCGTAACTGAGGTTCTCATCATAGGTGGATGGCGTACTGACCTGCAGAATTTCCGAACACAGATTGCTCATGGTGATCCGTCCGGCCACCGGATTGGCGCGATTGACGGTATCTTCAAACATGATGTACGGATAGCCGGATTCAAACTGGATCTCCGCCAGGCGCTGGAAAAGGTCGCGGGCGCGGATCCAGCGCTTGCGGACCCGTTCGTCGGCCACCAGCTGCGGATAGAGATCGCCGATGGCGCAGTCGGCGAAGGGTTTACCGTACAGCCGCTCGACGTCATACGGCGAGAACAGGGCCATCTGCGCGTCTTCTTTTGCCAGCTGGAAGGTGATATCGGGGATCACCACTCCCAGCGACAAGGTTTTGATGCGGATTTTCTCATCGGCATTCTCACGCCGGGTATCGAGGAAGCGCAAAATATCGGGATGGTGCGCATGCAGCCAGACCGCTCCCGCCCCCTGGCGGGCGCCAAGCTGGTTGGCATAGGAGAAGGCGTCCTCCAGCATCTTCATCACCGGCACCACCCCGGAGGACTGATTTTCGATGCGCTTGATCGGCGCCCCGGCCTCGCGCAGGTTGGAGAGTAAAAAGGCCACGCCGCCGCCGCGCTTCGACAGCTGCAGCGCCGAGTTAACCGCCCGGCCGATGGATTCCATATTATCTTCAATGCGCAGCAGGAAGCAGGAGATCAGCTCCCCGCGCTGCTGCTTGCCGGCGTTGAGGAAGGTGGGGGTCGCGGGCTGGAAGCGGCCGCTGAGCATCTCTTCCATTAGCTGCCGCGCCTGCTGGTCATCCCCCTGGGCCAGCGTCAGCGCCACCATTACGCAGCGATCGGCAAAATCCTCGAGGTAGTGCTTGCCGTCAAAGGTCTTCAGCGCGTAGCTGGTATAGAACTTCCAGGCGCCGAGGAAGGTCTGAAAGCGAAACGCGGCGCGCCGGGCATGGGCGAACAATGCCAGCACAAACGCGCGGTCATAGCCGGCCAGCACCTGCGGATCGTAATAGCCCTCACGAACGAGCCAGGTGAGTTTATCCTCCTGGCTGACAAAACTGAGGGTGTTGGGCTGTATCTGGGCGGTCATAAAGACCTCCACCGCCTGGCGATCTTTCTCAAACGGTATGCGACCCTCGCTGTCGTACAAATTCAGCATCGCGTTGAGGGCGTGAAAATCCGCCGCGGCGGTTATACGTTCTGCGGTTGTCGTTGCCAAAATTCGCTGACTCCTTTACGCACGTTGTCGATATCGTCGGGGGTTCCCATCAGCTCGAAGCGGTAGAGATAGGGCACGGCGCATTTTTGCGCGATGACCTCCCCGGCACGCCCCCAGGCGTCGCCAAAGTTGCGATTGCCAGCGGCAATCACCCCGCGGATCAGCTGGCGGTTATGCACGTCGTTTAAAAAGCGGATCGCCTGACGCGGTACCGCGCCGGCCGTACCGCCGCCGCCATAGCTGGGAACGATGAGAATATAGGGTTCGTCTACCTGGAGATGTTCGCGCTCGTTCAGCGGAATGCGCACCGCCGGCAGCCCCAGGCGCTGCACAAAGCGATGGGTATTCTCCGAACGGCTGGAGAAGTAGACGATGAGGCTCATGCGCTGGCCGCCGTGACGGAGGGGCGCAGGCGATTGATCATATCCGGGCGGAAGCCGCTCCAGCGTAGCTCACCGGCGATCACCACCGGCAGCTGGCGAAATCCCTGCTCGCGCAGGGTGTCAGCTGCATCCGGCTGCTGGTCGACGTTCACCATTTCAAAGGCCAGTCCTCGGCTCTCCATGGCTCGCCGTGTGGCATGGCACTGCACGCAGTCATTTCGAGTGTAAATAATAATGCGCATGATTCGTATTTCCATTTAAGATAACAGCACGGCGCTAAACGCAGCGTCGAACGTTGTGGGTCATTCGATAAGGAAATACTAGATGTAGTTGTTTGAAAGTTCAACCACTCAATATATAGCGTTTTTAGCAAGGAAATCCCCCGCCGGGACAATTCGGCGGAGGAGGGGGAAGGCTGTGCGGAACTACAGACGCATGGCGACGGCGAGTCGGTTGAAAGCGTTCATCAGGCTGATGGCTAAGGTCAGATCGCTTATCTGACGCGGGGTAAAATGTTCGCGCAGCGGCAGGTAAACGTCATCTTCCGCATGGCTGGCGGCAATGTCGGTGACCGACTCGGCCCACGCCAGCGCTGCGCGTTCGCCAGGTGTGAAGTGGGCGCTTACCCGCCAGCCCGCCAGAGCATCCAGTTTGCTTTGCGCCATACCGCCCTTGCGCAGCGCCTGGCTGTGCTTCTCAAGGCAGAAGGCGCAGCCGTTGATCTGCGAGACGCGTAAATAAACCAGCTCAACCAGGGCGCTGCCCAGCTCGCTTTTCTCCAGCGCGATGCTGGCCTGTACCAGCCCTTTATAGACTTCCGGGCTCAGTTCACTGAATGGCTGACGTAATTGGCTCATGGTGTTCTCCTCTCTAAGACGGCAGCCAAAATAGCACTATAATGGACTGCAAAAGATAGCCATATTGTGATGAAAAAAGCAGACCATAATGGAAGCGATCCACCTCCCTCTTTATCAGCGTATTGCCCGCCAGCTGAAATCGGCAATTGAACGGGGCGAACTGACCCCGGGCAGCCGTCTGCCCGCCAGCCGGGTGTTTGCCCAGGAGCAGGGCGTCTCGCGGGCGACTATCGAAAACGCCTGGGGTGAACTGGTCGCCCAGGGGTGGCTTGAGCGGCGTGGGCAGGCGGGGACCTTTGTCAGCGAGCGGCTCAGTCCGCGCCAGCTGGCGCCGGTAACGCCAGCGCAATCAGCCGCCTCGACGGACCCGTTGCCCTTTCAGATGGGGCTGCCGGCGCTGGATCTCTTTCCGCGTGGGCTGTGGGCGCGAGTGATGGGTCGTCGGCTGCGGACGCAGTCGCGGTTCGACCTTGCTCCCGGCGATCCCGGCGGCGACCCGCTTCTGCGCCAGGCGATCGTGGACTATCTGCGCCTGTCGCGCAGTATTGACTGCCAGCCGGAGCAGGTGCTGATCACCGGCAACTATGCTACCTCCATGGATCTTATCCTGCGTACGCTGGCGCAGCCGGGGCAGCATATGTGGATGGAGGATCCGGGGTATCCCTTTATCCGCCCGGTCGTTGAGGCCAGGCAGCTGGTTGTGGATGCGATCCCGGTGGACGACGAAGGAATGGATGTTGGCTGGGGCTTGCGGCATCACCCTCAAGCGCGGTTTGCCCTGCTCACCCCGGCACACCAGAGCCCGCTGGGGGTCGCGCTGTCGCTGCCCCGGCGTCGCCAGCTGCTGGCGTGGGCGACAGCGCGCGACGCGTGGATTATTGAGGACGATTACGATAGTGAGTTTCGCTATCACGGCAAACCGCTGCCGCCAGTGAAAAGCCTCGATGCGCCGCAGCGGGTTATCTACGCCGGCACTTTCAGTAAGTCGATGTTTCCGGCGCTGCGCACCGCCTGGCTTGTGGTGCCGACCCCGCTGGCGGCGCGTTTTCATCAGACGGCGGAGCGCCAGCCCTGCACTGTTCCTACCCTGTGGCAGCAGACGCTGGCGGATTTTATCCAGCAGGGACATTTCTGGCGTCATCTGAAAAAAATGCGCGCCAGCTATAGCCAGCGTCGACAGTGGCTCGAGTCGGCCCTGCAGGCGCAGGGCTTTCAGGTCACGCCCCAGCAGGGGGGCATTCAGCTGGTCATGCCGGTCAGCGGCAACGATCGCCTGCTGGCCCGGCAGGCGGTTGAGGCCGGGCTGGCGGTGCAGGCGCTGAGCGACTGGCGTCTTCGCCATGCAGGCGAGGGGGGATTACTGATGAGTTTTACCAATATTCGCTCAGCGGCGATGGCCGATGCGCTGGCCCGGCGGCTCAGAGAGGCGATCGCGAACGATGGCGCATAAAAAACCCCTGCGGCCAGAGGCGCGCAGGGGCTGACGCGTATTTGTTATCTTCATTAGATTCCGTGAAGCTCGCGGGCTTCCGCTCGCCAGGCGCGCGCGGAAGCTGACGCTGTCTCTATTATCGACGTAAATTGAGCAATACGCCAATAAATACCCCGACGGCGGCTGCGGCGCCGACGCTGTGCCAGGGTTTATTGCGCACGTAGGTATCGGCGCAGCCCAGCGCATCACAGGCTGCCTGACGGGCATCCAGCGCCGCCTGCTGCACCCGGTTGTGACCATTGAGGCGGGCACGGGTCTCTTTCAGCAGCGACTGAGCTTTAACGCGCGCCGCTTCGGCTTCCTCTTTCGCGTCACTGCCCCACGATTTCAGCACCTCTTCCAGCGTATCCGCTAATTGACTGACATCGTTATGGATATCCTCAGCATTCTCGTCAAAATTGTTGCGGTTCACATGGTTAGCCATCGTTATCTCCCTTAATTCCATCGAGTGAGTAAGTGTAGGACAAGATTTTGAATTATGCTTACTGCTGTGGTTTCTGGAATATTCCGAAAGCACTGCGCTTAACGAATAAGGTAAGGTCAATGTGCGGTAAAAGATAACGAGGAATCAGTATGTATTTAAGACCCGATGAGGTGGCGCGTGTTCTTGAAAAAGCCGGCTTCACCATGGATGTTGTGACGCAAAAAGCGTACGGCTATCGCCGAGGCGATAATTATGTTTATGTGAACCGCGAAGCGCGCATGGGGCGGACAGCGTTAATTATTCATCCAGCGCTAAAAGAGCGTAGCAATATGTTGGCCGAACCGGCCTCAGATATCAAAACCTGCGACCATTATGAACAATTTCCGCTGTATTTAGCCGGAGATGCGCAGCAGCATTATGGTATTCCGCACGGATTTAGCTCACGGATGGCGCTTGAGCGTTTTCTGAATGGACTATTTGGCGAAGCCCAGCCGGCGATGTCGACAAATTAATACGACGGTTAAGACCGGGGCGGAGCAGGCTGGCGAGAGAGCGACTGGCAGGGCCAGTCGCTGGAATAGCGTCGGTCAGGCTTTCGCCTGCTGGTAGGGGGCCACGCGGAACAGGCGGCGGCAATAGTCGAGGAAGTAGCCGTAAGCAGCGCCCATCATCATCGATACCGCCAGGTTTGAGCTCACTGCAGCGACAATCTGGTGCCAGTCTGCACCTACGCTCCACAATATCGCGACATACACTGGCGACTGGAAAGTGACGTAGGCCAGCACGTCGGCCATATTTTTCATCCAGCCTGCCGGGCTAATGCGCCGGGCCTGACGCATCGCAAAGTCGCGATAAAAACCATAGGGCACGGCAATAATAATGTTGACCGGGATCGCCACCAGGCGCGACGATAACGACTGCTCAAACGTCATACCAGAGAGAAAAATTTCGATCATCATGTTGACGACGGTGCAGTAAACCACCATCGCAAAGGTGTCTGCAACCGCATGCCGCAAGCGGGAGTGCGCAGAGAACATCGGAGTGCTCCTCGAAAATGAAGTCAATAACGCCGAAAAATGCGCGTTGGTATAGCGTTTTTGGGCTGCCTGTTTTGATGTGCGTAGAGTATATCTCTGCATTAAAAGTGGCAACTAGCTATAAATTTTTATTTATTGCCTTTTTGTCGATAAAATACTCTGCGACAGTTGGTTTTCTGCCCGTTACGCTACTTTTATTGCTGGTTTTGTGAAATGTGTTTAATTTCAGTTGGTTACTTGACGTTTTTGCATGATATCTGACCAGGGAGGCGGCGTCTGACCGCCCGCTGTGGCGCAAAATCGCGTGAGCCTGTGATGAAGGTCTCGTTTAGATGTTTTTATGCCATAATGCCGGTTTTTGTGGTGAAAAATTCTAAAATGACGTGTGGCGTTTTATTCTGATTGGCTGGGTAACTATTCATTAGGCCGTGTGGAGAGGGCCTGCGCATCCGCCGACGATAAGAGGATAAACCGCTGACCATAAAGGTAATATCGCCTGCTGAATATATTTTCATATCTTACCATCCGCCGCTTTTATTTATTCATGGTCTTGTTGGCCTGCGCTGGCGAAAAAGAACCGGGGATTTGCCGATATAGGGCAGGCGGAAAAGGTTTACTCTTTGCAGAATATATTTATCTGGACAACCGAAGGCTGGAAATAAATAAGTGTTTCCATTACACTTGCCGCGTTGTATCTTTTAATTGGTTATCTGGGATTTCTTAATTTTATGTCTTTAATGTTACACAAACTGAATAATATCCGTTCACTGCGTACCCTGTCCCGTGAATTCTCCATTGACGTGCTTGAAGAGATGCTGGAAAAGCTCAGGATCGTCACTGAAGAAAAACGTACGCAACAGCAGCTGGCGGCGCAGCAGCAGGCGGAATATCAGGAAAAAGTGAATACCTGGCTTGAGCTGATGCGCGCCGACGGTATTTCTCCTGACGACCTCGTGGCCGATATTCAGCCGTCGATGGCGGTAGGGAAAAAGCGGCAACCGCGCCCGGCGAAATATCGTTATACCGATCATACTGGCGCAGAAAAAACCTGGACCGGTCAGGGAAGAATGCCGAAGCCGATTGCTCAGGCGGTTGCTCAGGGCAAATCGCTGGACAGTTTCCTCATTTAAAGCCGATCCGGCCGGTATCAGGACAGTGGGGGAGACCCGCCGTTCCGTCCGGCCTTATCACTCCCCGGGAGAGGGGCTTTAGCAGACGCCAAAGTCGCCCTCTTCCTGGTATGGCGTCACCTCTTCTGAGTTCAGCGTATAGCGCTCGCCCTGCTCTTGCGCGGCCTGAACCACCACCAGCTGTTCTCCCTGTACTTCAACCACTTTCAGTTTTGGTCCACCCGCACGCGGTTGTACCAGATCGCCGACAGAAAACATCATTCACTCCTCACGGTTAACATCCTGGATGAACCTCAACCATAGCTCAACGACTGGCCAGTGAACACTGGCTGTGCTGTTTTTTGTTAAAACAATTTGGGGGTATATGTATTAATGTTGTTAATGTTTTGCTGGCGCCATACCGCTGCTGAGAAGGGGGGACGGCGAGGGTAGGGTTACCATCAATCAGGTCAGGAAAGACACCATGAAGTATATCGTTCTATTGATCATTGTTATTGCTGTTCTGTATGTCCATTATCGCGGGCGGGTGCGCTATCGTTTCTGGCGACAGCTCTCCGATCATTCAACATTTACTGCTCCGCTGAATGGATTTATGTATTTATTTTCCCGCGTGCCGAATACGCCATATCTGCGCCCGGAGATGTTTCCCGAGCTGGCGATATTGCAGCAGAACTGGCAGGTAATTCGCGATGAAGGTCTCCACCTTCAGCAGCTGGAGCAGATTAAAGCGGCCGATAAATATAACGATGCCGGATTTAACTCATTTTTTAAAACCGGCTGGAAACGTTTTTATCTGAAATGGTATGAGGAGGCCCATCCCTCCGCCAGCCAGCTCTGCCCACACACCACCGCGCTACTGCGCGATATCCCGTCGGTGAAAGCGGCCATGTTCGCCACCCTGCCAGACGGCAGCCGTCTGCCGCGCCACCGCGATCCCTACGCCGGTTCGCTGCGCTTTCATCTCGGCCTGGCGACGCCGAACGATGACCGCTGCTTTATCGAGGTGGATGGCCAGCGCTACAGCTGGCGCGATGGGGAAGGGGTGCTGTTTGATGAGACCTATATTCACTATGCGGAAAATACCAGCGGTGAGAATCGGCTGATTCTGTTCTGTGATATTGAACGGCCCATGCGCTACCGCTGGGCGCAGCAGGTGAACCACTGGCTGGGACGTCATCTGATGAGCGCCGCCTCGGCGCCCAATGATACCGGCGATCGCATTGGCGGGATTAACCGGGCGTTTCGCTATATCTACCAGATCCGCATTGTCGGCAAGCGGCTGAAAAAATGGAATAAGACGGTCTATTACATCGTTAAATGGCTGCTGTTCGGCGGCATTGCCTGGCTTATCTGGAGTGCGTTTTAACCCTCATGACGCCGGTTCCAGGGCATGATCGCCAGCAGACGCGCCATGCCGCAAAAGCCGGTCACCCCGGCGAAGGTGAGCCCGGCGCCGACCGCGCCGCTGAGCAGGAAGAAGCCGCTGCTCACGGTATAGCCCAGCAGTACACCGAGTAAAATCAGGACGCCAGCGGCAATTTGTACCTGGCGCATCAGCGGCAGCGGCTGGGATTTATCCTCCTCAACCGGGAACCCCGCGGCCCTCCAGCCCTGAATCCCCCCGGCCAGCAGGCTTGCCTGCGCCGGTGCGGCGGCGGCGGCCAGGCGAATCGCGTTATTCTGCGTCCGGGAACCCGCCTGGCAGTGAAAGATGACTGTCTCTCCGGCCCGGGCATTGAGGGTCGCACCGTTGGTCAGGCTGGCCAGCGGCACCAGTTCGGCATCGGGAATATGTTCGCGCGCGTATTCATCCGCATCACGGATATCAATCAGTCTGGCGCCCTGGGCAATCAGCGCCCGGGCTTCGGCCGGGGTTAAGGTAGCGATGGTCATAGGATCCTCACGGGCAATAGAGCGTTTTCAGCGTGTTGATCACCTGCTGTACCGCAGGGTGGGTGATGAAATAGTGGATACGCTGGGCATCGCGCTCGCTGTCGATCAGCCCCTCGTCACGCATCCGCGCAAGGTGCTGCGAGGTGGCGGAAGGGCTCAGGCCGGTAGCGCGCGATAGTTCACCGGCGCTGGCCCGCGGCGCATCGCACAGTATGCACAGGATCAGCAATCGGTGAGGATTGCTCATGGCTTTCATCAGCGCGGCGGCTTCTCCGGCGCGGGCCTGCAGGTCTTCAGGTGTGGTCATATATTTTAGCTTTTTTCTAAATTTAGATAACTCTAAAATAAAAACATCCCCTGCGCCAGCACTTTTTATCTGTGACTCAGGCCGGAACGGCGAGCTGGGCAATCTGCGCCCGGGCGCTGGCGATCCCTGCGTCGCGACCATGCGGACGATTGTCCAGCCCTTCGGCATAGATAAATTCCACCTCATGGATCCCCATCAGCCCCAGTACCGCGCGCAGATAGGGGGTGATGGCGTCGGTGGTCTCTCCCTGGTGAATACCGCCGCGGCTGCTGACGACCACCGCCCGAACGCCCTCGACCAGCCCCTGCGGCCAGCTGTCGGTGTAGCGAAAGGTTTCCCGCGCCCGCGCCACGAGGTCGAACCATTTCTTCAGGTCGGTCGGGACGTTGAGGTTATACATCGGCGCCCCGATCACCAGCAGGTCGCTGGCTTTTAACTCGGCGATAAGCTGGTCGGAGCGCGCAACCGCCGCGCGGATGGCTGGCTGCGGATCCACTGCCCCGCGCAGGGCGGCGAACAGGGGGCGATCCAGCGTTGGCAGCGCCATGGCGCTGAGATCGTGTTCCGTGAGCCGATCGCGGTGTCCTGCTGCCCGGCGCGCCGCGAGAAATTCGTTAATCAGCTGATTGGTCAGGGATGTTTCGCCATTAATGCTGGATTTTAATACCAGAACGTTAGCCATGATGAGTGCCTCAAGTGAAGGGGAGAGGCAGAGACTAACACTGTCTTTTTTCTCTCTGGAGTGACATTATTTTCCTCTATTGTATCCCGTAAGGAACCAATCTGTGCGTGACGATCTGAACGCGATCCCGGTGTTTGTTACCGTGGTCGAGAGCGGTAACTTTGCCAGCGCGGCGGCGATCCTCCACGTGACGCGTTCGGCGGTGGGTAAAACCATTGCCCGGCTGGAAGCGCGCCTCGGCGTGGCGTTATTCCAGCGCACTACCCGTCGGCAACTGCTGACGGAAGAGGGGGAGCAATTTTACCACCAGTGCCGGGAAGCGCTGGCGCGCATCCGCGAGGCCGAAGAGGCGCTCCAGCGCGGGAAGGGCGAGGTGCAGGGGCGGCTGCGGATCTCGCTACCAGTGCTCTTTGGCCAGCGCTGCGTGGCGCCGGTGCTATTCCGCCTGAGCCAGCGCTATCCGTTACTGAAGCTCGAGCTCCACTACAGCGACCGGCAGGTCAATCTGCTGGAGGAGGGGTTTGATCTTGCGGTGCGTATCGGAAACCTGGCCGATACCGGGTCGCTACGGGCGCGGGCGCTGGGGGAGCATGGCATGGTGCTGTGCGCGGCGGTGGAGTACCTGCGCCGCCAGCCGGCGCCGCAGACCATCGCCGGGCTGAGCGAGCACCGCACCCTCGGCTATCTGCACAACGGCCAACTGCAAAAATGGCAACTGTACGACCCGCAGCAGGGCGAAGTGCGCTTCAGTCCGCAGACGGGGCTGGTACAGGATGATTTTGCCGCCATCGCGGCGGCGGTGCAGCAGGGGATGGGCATCGCCTGGTTGCCGGACTGGCTGGTGGCGCAGACGCTCGCCGACGGGACGCTGCAGCAGGTGCTGGCGCCCAGCGCTCAGGTGCGTTTCGCTATCCACGCGGTGTGGCCGGAGGGGCCGTGGCTGCCGCAAAAAACGCGGGTGGCGATTGATGCCCTGCGGGCAGGGTTGTGTCTGGCGTAAAGTCCGCGGCCGGCGCGCTTTACGCCATAGCCTCAGCGACGAGGCCGTCCGGTACGGGCGGCGCGGCGGTATAGCGTGCTGCGGGCGATACCCAGTATCTGTGCCGCCCGGCTGACGTTGCCGTTAACGCTGGCCAGGGTATCGACAATCAACTGCTCGTCATGGGCCTGCAATCCTCCGCGCGGCAGCGGCGCAGGCGCGGTGCGATACGCCTCCGGCAGCGCGTCGGGCGTCAGCGTGTCGCCCTCATCGGCCAGAGCCAGCATCACCTTCAGGACGCTCTGCAGCTGGCGCACGTTTCCCGGCCACGGCAGCTGGCTGAGGTGGCTCAGCAGCGCGCCTGACAGCGTCACCCGGCGTGAAACACCGCCCAGGTCGCGCCACAGCGTGGCGATAAAGGTTTCCAGCGCCGGCCACTCGCGCAGCGGGGGCAGCGCCAGGGCATACTCCCGCAGGCGCCACAGCAGATCTTCACGGAATTCGCCGGCGCTGACCCGTTGCGTCAGATTGCGGTGGGTGGCGCAGATCAAGGCGAAATTCACCGGCACGCTGCGGCTGGCGCCCAGCGGGGCCACCTCTTTTTCCTGCAACACCCGCAGGAGCCGCGTCTGCAGCGCCAGCGGCATATCGCCGATCTCATCGAGAAACAGTACCCCGCCCTCAGCCTCGCGGATTTTACCGATATAGCCGTTTTTGCTGGCGCCGGTAAATGCCCCCGGCTGGTAGCCGAAGAGCTCGGATTCGATCAGCGATTCCGGGATGGCCGCGCAGTTGATGGCGACAAATTTGCCACTGCGCCAGCGGCTGTGCTGATGCAGCGTGCGGCTGACATACTCTTTGCCGCTGCCGGTTTCCCCCTCAATACAGAGCGCGATGCCGGCGTTGAGCAGCCGCAGCAGCTTTTCGCCTTCGCGCGGGCTGGTGAAGGGGAGATGCATGACCGGCGGGGCGCTCACCGCCACCCGGCGGCGGGTGGGCTCCCGCAGGCGATAGTGATAGCGGCCCTGCGGGGTGGTCAGCGGCAGCGGGACGCTGACCGCCGTTTGCGCCAGCGTCGGAAAAAGCGACGCAAAGGTGAGCTGGCCAAACTGCGCCGCGCTCAGGCCGAACTCGCGCATCGCCAGTCGGTTGCCGGCGGTGAGGACGTTGTCAGAAAAGACCAGCAGCAGCTCCTCGACGCTGTCGAGCTTGTCCACCTGCCGGTGCAGGCTCATCAGCCACTGCTCCGGATGCAGGCTCTGTTTCACCCACAGATACTCAATCTGCTTTGCCGCCGCCTTCACCCAGCCGAAGGTATGCTGGTGGGGAAAATCCGCCGGGCCGGAGATATCCAGCACCCCGGCAATACTTCCGTCCGGCCGCTGGAGCGGCATCGCCGCACAGTACAGATTCTGATTGCGGGTAAGAAAATGCTGGCGGCCATCGATTTCGCAGCCGTCATCAATGACCAGCGCGGTGCCAATGGCGTTGGTCCCGCGCCCGCTTTCGCTCCACAGATTGCCGGGGGCCAGCGCCACGCGCTGAGCCTTCTGCATCGCCTGGGTATCGCCGACGGTGTGCAGCACCAGGCCACTGGGGTCGGAGAGGACCACCACCGACTGCAGGTCCGCCACCTGGCGCGACAGGGCATCCACCACCGGCAGCGCCAGCTGCTGCAGGCTGCGGTGGCTGGCGAGCCGGTCTGCCAGCTCCCCGGCGCGCAGACGGGGAAAATCCTCGGTAGCGGGATCCAGACCATAGCGCTGGCAGCGAGACCACGAGTCGCTGAGCAGGGGGTTAGCGTTAACCTCTGGTGCGAGAAGATAGGGATTACCTGGCACAGGGCACCTCAGGGTCGATGTTGCTGTGTTGCAATATTGTAGCCATTTGGTTTATTTGGTGTTGCGATTTGCAACACAGAAGTGGACATCTGTGCGACAGCGCCTGCCAGCCTGGTAAATAAATAATCCTAACTCATTAATAAATAATATAAATTGTTGGCAATAAAAAACTGGCATAACCCCTGCAAAGTGAGAAGCGTTCGGCGGCAAGTTTAAAAAATCAATATGCCGCTGCGTCTCAACCCTACAGAAGGAGATTTGCGATGCGTTATGCACATCCTGGCCAGCCCGGCGCCCTGGTTTCATTTAAATCCGCTTACGGCAACTTCATTGACGGTAAATTTGTCGAGCCGCTGAGCGGTGAATTCTTTATGAATACCTCCCCGGTCGACGGCAGCAACATTGCGCAGTTTCCCCGCTCGGACGCCAAAGACATTGAGTTCGCCCTCGATGCCGCTCACCGTGCGGCGCCGGCGTGGGGTAAAACGTCAGTGCAGCAGCGCTCCAGGCTGCTGCTACAGGTCGCCGATCGTATTGAACAGCACCTGGAGTATCTGGCCGTCGCGGAGAGCTGGGACAACGGGAAACCGATCCGCGAAACCCTGAATGCCGACCTGCCGCTGGCGGTGGACCATTTCCGCTACTTCGCCGGCTGCCTGCGCGCCCAGGAGGGAAGCACCGCCGAGATTGACGAAACGACGGTGGCCTATCATTTCCATGAACCGCTGGGGGTGGTCGGGCAGATTATCCCGTGGAACTTTCCGCTGCTGATGGCCGCGTGGAAGCTGGCCCCGGCCCTGGCGGCGGGTAACTGCGTGGTGCTCAAGCCGGCTGAACAGACGCCGCTGAGCATTACCCTGCTACTGGAGCTGATCGGCGATCTGTTCCCGGCCGGGGTGCTTAACGTGGTACAGGGATTCGGCAAAGAGGCGGGCGAGGCGCTGGCCACCAGCAAGCGTATCGCCAAGCTGGCGTTCACTGGCTCCACGCCGGTCGGGCGGCATATTCTCGCCTGCGCGGCGGAAAATATTATCCCCTGCACTGTCGAGCTGGGGGGCAAATCGCCCAACATCTACTTCGCCGACGTAATGGAGGGAGAAGAGGAGTTTATTGAGAAGGCGGTGGAGGGACTGGTGCTTGGCTTCTTCAACCAGGGGGAGGTATGTACCTGCCCGTCGCGGGCGCTGATCCATGAATCCATCTATGAGCCCTTTATGGCGCGGGTCATGGAGAAGGTGGCGCAGATCCGCCGTGGTGATCCGTTAGATACCGACACCATGATCGGCGCGCAGGCTTCCCGCCAGCAGTTCGATAAGATCCTCTCCTACATTCAGATTGCGCGGGAAGAGGGCGGGCAAATTCTGACCGGCGGCGAGCGGGCGGCTATCGCGCCGGCGCTGGATAACGGTTTTTATATTCAGCCCACGCTGATTAAAGGCCGCAACGATATGCGCAGCTTCCAGGAGGAGATCTTTGGGCCCGTGATCGGGGTGACCACCTTTAAGGACGAAGCGGAAGCGCTGACCATCGCCAATGAGACCCAGTTTGGCCTTGGCGCCGGGGTCTGGACGCGGGATACCAACCTCGCCTATCGCATGGGCCGCGGGATTAAAGCCGGCCGCGTATGGACCAACTGCTATCATGTCTACCCGGCGCATGCGGCGTTCGGTGGCTATAAACAGTCTGGCGTTGGCCGGGAAACGCACAAGATGGCGCTGGATGCCTATCAGCAAACCAAAAATCTGCTGGTGAGCTACGGCACCGCGCCGCTGGGCCTGTTCTAAATACAACCCCGCGCTTCTGTTCCAACCTCTGTCCGCAATCCGTCCGGGTTGCGGATTTTTTTAACTGCAAAATAACCCTGCTATTTAGCCGGTTTTATTGAGCGGCATGACCAACACATTCACACGGCTGATGTAATATCTTTCACTTGAAAATAAAAAGGGTTCCACAACAAGAAATTATGCGCAGTGAAGCGGACACTTGTGCTTCATTTATGTAGAAATGATGAATATTAATACCAGGAAAATTCCTAATTTTCCTGTGCTGCCGATCGGAAGCACAA
This sequence comes from Klebsiella sp. HMSC25G12, assembly GCF_001807705.1. NCBI lineage: Bacteria > Pseudomonadati > Pseudomonadota > Gammaproteobacteria > Enterobacterales > Enterobacteriaceae > Klebsiella > Klebsiella sp. HMSC25G12. The sequence continues at coordinate 52,342 of NZ_KV789926.1, forward strand.
TAAAACAAGACAACTTTTTGAGTAATTAACTTTAAATTTGTTAATGGTTTTAATCTGTTGTTGTTTGAAAGTGTTTTATTACCGTTTGTATAGATATGTAAATTAACATTGAAAAGGCATTTCAAAAATAAATTTTATGCCTCTGATAATCATTAACTTATTCGTAACATTGTGCCGGGTTGCCTTTTGGTAGGTGCGGTAATATATTTATTTCGCACACCAAAATAACTTTTTTAGCTTCTGTTTTTTATTAATGGTCACCTTTTGACAGAATAAAGCAGAGCGAGAGGGCGTGTGCCTACTATCCTGCGGAAGGAACGCAATGAACATTTACAAGGAGGAACTGATGAGCAGCTTCGCGATAGCCAAGCGCTATTGCCGATGACTGTGTGATATATTCGTTAACGATGAGATAAATAATGAAAACCCAACTTCGTATTATGGCAATTCTCATGGGCGCGCTGGTTTCGGGCGCGGCAATTTCAGGCAATACGCAACCGGCAAGATCGACAATGACCGTTAACCCAGGCGCCAGCGCAGGCACTCAGGGTACCGGTGGGCAGGTAATTTTTAACGGCTCTATTACCGACAGCTCCTGCAACGTCGACAGCGGTTCAACCGGCCAGACCGTGGATCTGGGCAAATGGGCCAGCAGCTATTTTACCGGCACCGGCTCCGAAACCACCAAAACTCCCTTCCATATCAAAGTCAAAGATTGCCCGGCCAGCGTGGCCAAGGTTGCGGTGCTGTTTGACGGCGCGCGCGATCAGTCTGATACCACTCTGCTGGCCACCAATGGCGGCGCCACCGGCGTGGCGATCAAGCTGTATGAAGACGACCAGAACACGGCGGTCAGCCTCGGCAAAGTGTCCAAAGATCACCCGGTCGTCGCGGGCGCCACTGCCGGCACCGGCTCTGCTGACCTCGAGTTTTACGCCGACTATGTCTCTACCGGGGCCGTGGCGGCGGGCGATGCCAACGGTACGGCTAATTTCAATATGATTTATAACTAAGCATATTGCGCGTTATTCAGAGCCAGTCCATTGCGTCAGGATCCATAGCAGTTTGTTGAAACATTAATGGCGAAGCAGTCGCGATATATATTCGTGACGGTATTGTTGTTCCTGCTAATTATCTCAATGGTTACTGGCTCTGTTATTCACAGCTTTATTTTATTGTCTGTTCAACCTTTACCTGATGGTTATTAATGATGAAGAAAATAATTGCCGTTGCGGCTTTTCTGCTGTGCTCCACGGCAGCGCAGGCCGGTATTGTCATGGGTGGAACCCGTGTGATTTATCAGGAAGGGAAGCGTGAAGCCGCTATTTCAGTCACCAATGCCGATACTCACACACCCTATCTGGTGCAGTCGTGGGTGGAAAATTACGCGGAAAATGACAAGAGCAAGGTGCCCTTTATTGTGACCCCACCGCTGTTCCGTCTCGATCCGGAGCAGAATAACGTTCTGCGTATTAACTTTATTGGCGCCTCGCTGCCCGGCGATCGTGAGTCGGTGTTTTGGCTGAACGTCAAAAGTATTTCTCCGACGCCGCAGGGCGAGGTGAATAAGCTGCAGGTCAATATTAAGTCGAAATTTAAAATTTTCTATCGCCCCAACGGTCTGGCAGGCGACCCGGCAAAAGCCTGGCAGCAACTGAAGTTTACCCAGTCCGGCGGTCATCTGACGGTGGCAAACCCCACTCCCTATTTTGTCTCTTTTTACTCCGTCGCGGTGGGCGGGCAGAGCATCGATGAGCCAGGCATGGTGGCTCCGTTCGGCCAGAAAACGTGGCCGGTGAGCGGGCACGGCGCCGTCAAATGGCGGGCGATTAACGACTACGGTGGCGTCAGCGATTTCGCCCAGCAGTAATTCCCTTTTGTGATGACATGACCGGACGGCGCCAGCATGAAAAGAACAACAACAGCGAAGGTGCGGGAGTATGCCGCAATGCCAGTGACCGCAGGACGGGCGCTGGCGCTGGCGGCAGTGCCGACGATGATGTTTTGTCTCAGCCCGCTGAACCGGGCGCTGGCCGACGACTATTTTGACCCGGCGGCGCTGGAGTTTGCCGACCCGCAGCAGCAAACCTCCGACCTGCACTACTTCGCCAAACCCGGCGGGCAGCAGCCGGGCACTTACTCTGTCACCGTGGTGGTTAACGATCAGGAGCTGGGTCAGGCTGATATTACGTTTGTTGACGATGGCGGGAAGCTGCAGCCGGTGCTGACGCCCGGTCAGCTGGCGGATTATGGGGTCAACGTCAGCGCCTTTCCCGCCTTTCAAACGCTGCATGAAGGAGAAACCTTCACCCGGATCGAGAAGTTTATTCCCGACGCCAGCAGTCGGTTCACCTTTGCTAACCAGCGCCTGACGCTGAGTATTCCCCAGGCGGCGATGAACGTGCAAAGCCGCGGCTATGTCGATCCCTCGCGCTGGGACGATGGCGTGCCGGCCGCGTTTGTCGATTACTATTTTTCCGGCGCGCAAATAAAGAACGCCGATGACGGGGAGAGCAGCCGCTCAAACTACCTCAATTTACGCAGCGGCGTGAACCTGGGCGCCTGGCGGCTGCGCAACGTCTCCTCAATGCAGTACGACCAGCAGCGCCGGCACTGGGATACCCAGAGCACCTGGCTGCAGCGCGACGTCCGCTCGCTGAAGAGCTTGCTGCGGATCGGCGATACCTACACCACCGGCGATGTGTTTGACAGCATCCCCTTTCGCGGCGTCCAGCTGATGTCTGACGATGAGATGCTTCCGGACAGCCAGCGCGGCTTTGCCCCCACCATCCGCGGCGTGGCGCACAGCAATGCCAAAGTGACCGTCTCTCAGCACGGGTATGTGATCTACGAAACCTTCGTGTCGCCGGGGGCATTTGCCATCAGCGATCTTTACCCCACCTCGCAGAGCGGCGATCTGGAGGTGAAGGTGACCGAGAGCAATGGTTCGGTGCGCACCTTTACTCAGCCCTATTCCGCAGTTCCTTTTATGCTGCGCGAAGGGCGCGGCAAATTCAGCCTTAGCGCCGGGCGCTACCATTCGGGGGCGGATACCGTCCGCTCGCCGGAATTCCTGCAGGGAACCCTGTTCTACGGTCTGTCGGCGGGGTTTACTCTCTACGGCGGTACGCAACTGGCCCAGGACTATCAGTCCTGGGCGCTGGGCCTGGGTCGCGGCTTCGGCGAGTTCGGATCGCTGGGAGGCGACGTGACCCAGGCCGTCACCCGCACGCCGTCGGGCAAGCGCTACGCGGGCCATTCGCTGCGTGCCCAGTATCAGAAAGATTTTGTCAGCTCGGGGACCTCATTCAGCCTCGCCAGCTACCGCTACTCCTCCAGCGGCTATTACGATTTTGCCGAAGCCAGCGCGCTGGAAAGCGCGCAGGGGCAGGTGGACAACCGGCGTCGCCGGGAAGAGCTGTCGGTGACACAAAGCCTTGGCGGCCTCGGCAGTCTGGCGATCTCCGCCTGGTCGCAGGATTACTGGCACCGGCAGAGCCGGGATGAGACGGTACACCTCGGGTTCTACAGCGCCTGGAAGGGGATCTCCTGGGGCGTGGGCTATTACTACACCCGCGCCAGCAATCAGGAAAAAAATGACCGTTCCTGGTCATTTAATATCAACATCCCGCTGGGCGGCCCGCTGTCCGACAGCGCGGTAAGCTATAACACCACCTCGGACAGCAATGGCTATACCTCGCAGCAGGTCTCGCTGTATGGCGCGGTGCCGACGCGGCCAAATCTGTTCTATTCGGTCCAGCAGGGCTATGGCAACCAGGGGCGAGGCAGCAACAGCAGCGTCGCGCTGGATTACCACGGCGGCTTCGGCAACGTCCAGCTCGGCTATCGTCATGACGCCGCCAGCAACCAGCTGACCTGGGGAGGCGCCGGCTCGGTGGTCGCGCATCCGCACGGCGTCACCTTCGGCCAGACGGTGGGCGAGAGCTTCGCCATCGTCCGCGCGCCGGGGGCCGCTGGGGTGGCGGTACAAAACGGCAACAATGTGCACACCGACTGGCGCGGCTATGCCGTGGTGCCATCCCTGACCGCCTATCGAAAAAATGTCATTACCCTCGACACAGAGTCGATGGCCGACGATACCGACGTCGATCAGGAGGGGCAGACCGTGATCCCCGGCGGCGGCGCGGTGGTGATGGCCAACTACCGGACCCACATTGGCAACCGGGTGCTGTTTACCCTGCGCAATGCCCAGGGGCCGTTGCCGTTTGGCGCCAGCGCGCGGCTGGTCACGGCGGAGGAGAGCGGCAATGCGCCGGGCGGCATGGTGGCTGACGGTGGGCAGGTGTACCTCAGCGGCGTGCCGCAGGAGGGGACCCTGGCGGTGAGCTGGGTCGTTAACAACCAGTCGCAGAGCTGCACGCTGCATTTTCAACTTCCGGATAACCCACAGCAGAGTCTGAATACGGTGAAAACCGTCTCCGGACTGTGCCAGACACGCTGAGGCGGCTATGAAATCTGTTTTTCGTCTACTTCCTGTTCTCTTTCTGCTGGCGCTGAGTGGTTACCTCCCCGGCGTGCGGGCTGAAACCTGCCGCGCGAATATCGGCCAGACCACGGTCAATATTCCCAATATCAAATATTTACCCACGCTGCCGGTCAATACCCAGATGACCAGCGCGATGGCGGATAACGGCAGCGGGATCCCCTTTTCCTGCGACCTGCAGCTGCCGACGGCGAGCGCCAAACGCATCGTCTATAAGCAACTGAAAACCGGCGGCTCGCCGGTGGTGATTAACGGACAGCACGTCTACCCCAGCGCCATCGACGGCATCGGTTACTCGCTCAGCTTTCAGTGCGCGGGCGGCCCGATGCGCGCTATCGACGGCAGCCACTCCGCAGGCGGCGAGTCGGTGGTGGTGTGCGACAGCGCAATGCTTCCGGCGCTGATGACGCAGCAGCAAACCACGGTCAGGATCGCGGTGACCTTCTATAAAACCGGGACGGTGCAGCTGGCGGACGGGACGCACACCAACTCGCCGTCGCTGCCGCAGGTGGGGGAGATGACCATTGAGCAGCAGGCCAGCGGGAGCGCCAGCTATGTCGCCAGCGCGCCGGTCAGTATCGATATGGCGGCCCTGAACGTGGACATCGGCAGCAGCGGCAGCTGTCAGGTAGCGACGTCGACGATCCAGGTCACTCTGGGCACGGTAAACCGGGCGGAGTTTCACGGTAAAGGGAGCACCGGCGGCCAGGCGAAGCGCTTTTCGATCCCGGTGTTCTGCCCGTCGCCGACCGACGTGCGCATCGGCTTTTTCGGCGTCAGCGTGGAGAGCGATACCCTGGCCCTGAGCAAGGCCAGCAACAGCGCCAGCGGCGTCGGCGTGAAGCTGACCTACGGTAATAACCCCGGCGCGGCGGTCTCTGATGGCACCAGCGTTAAGATCAATGAGGCCAGCAACTTGCCGATCCTGAAAAGGGTGACCGGCACAAACGCCGGTACCGCCGAGGCGATCAATTTTAACGCCCAGTATGTGCAAACTGACGCCACGGTGGGGGCGGGCACGGCCAACAGCATGGTGACCTTCGCCCTGGAGTATAACTAGCCTGACGCTGGCGCATGGGCATTCTGCAGGGGGATGGGCACCACCGCGCCGTAGTCGTCGATATAGTTCAGCTGGTACAGGCGAGTGCTGTCGGTGGTCATCACGGTATGGCTGCTGTATGGCCGGAGCATCACGTTTCTCATCGGCGAGAGGTGGCCTTTATTATCGATCAGCGTCCCGTTGACCAGGGTGATATGCAGTGGGCCTGAGTTGGTAAAGCGCAGGTGATTCCCGCTCTGCTGCCACTGCAGCTTTTGCACCTCTCTGGCGAGGGTGGTGGTGATGGCGGGCGGACGATAAAAGAGCTTCAGGCGGGTACGGACGACAAATTGCAGCGTATGCGTGCCGACGGCTGCGGGAGGCGTCTCCTGGATATTGACCCAGTACACGCTTTCCCGATCGCCGGGCAGCCCGCCGCCGAGATAGATAAAGCGCAGCTGGGCGGATTGTTGCGGCGATAAATAGACCTGCGGCGGCGTCGCCACTATCGGCAGGCCGACGCGCGAGGTATTGAGTCCGGCGTCCAGCCAGATCTGCACTTTATAAGGCGTGCTGCTGCGATTGTGAATGTTCAGGCTGGCGACCTTTTCTTTCCCGGAATAGACCACCCGCGTGGCATTAATGGTGATCCCGGCGCAGGCCTGAAAGGTCACTGCGCAGAGCAGAATCGCCAGCTGTGTTTTCATGAGGACTCCCTTGACGTCTCATCCCTGACCGGGAAGCTATTCCTGCATAATGGTAAATCGGGCCGTCGCATTGCCGTCGCCGGGATCGGCGTGGGTTTTGTCCCAGGTGTAATAGAAGGCGTTCAGCCTGAAGGTTCCGGAGCCGCCGTCCACCGGGATCTCTATGCGGGGATCGTGTTGCGGATCAAGGCGTTCATCGAGGCTGAGCGGGGTGCCCGTGCGGTCAGTGAGCAGAATACCTACCTTGCTGGCCGGCTTACCGCTGCCGTCGAGCGCCAGCACGCGGTTTTCAGGTGTGTCGGCAGGCGAGGGGCCGTCAACCACAATGTAGTAAGTGCCTTTCTCACAATCTTTAACGCGAATGTCGATGCCGACCGCCGGCCCGGTCCCAGACTGACTGTTTTTCAGTCTCGACAGCGGAATAGCGCCCATACTGACGTCGATGACCCCGCTGTCGCTCACCCCTTCGAGCTTGCAGGAGGCGTTCACGACCTTGCCGATGAAATTCAGCTTGCCCTCTGCCGCGAGTGCAGGGACAGCGGCCAGCCCGGCAAAGACCGTCGCCAGACACAGCGTGATTATTTTCATTTTCTTTCCTTCTCTATTGCCCGTAAAGCTGGCGCCAGGGCCGTTATTTTGATGAGTCTTATTTACGCCAGGTATGTTTTTTATTAATTCATCTGACTGACAAATTTATTAATACCAGGAAATAAACTGGCTTGTTATTTAGGGGCTGCTTTTGTCGGGATAGTAGCGTGGGGGAATTGCGACGTAAATAAGACGGTTATTAACGCGAGTTGAATGCCAAATATCGCTCGATAAAATAAATTGCTATTTTAATTCAATTCATTAGAAATAGCTTATTGCTCTTTTTTGCCAGGTGTTCGAACCCACTTCATGGTGGAAAATACGATCGTTCACGTAAGGCTACGCCCGGCAGATGAGGGATCATTCACCGGAGGGGGCTGTTTTTTATCGCCAGATTTGCGATCGGCAACCGTGCTGCCGGGTTGTATGTCACGATGATTAAAAATAGGATGAATGCCCTGGCGTATGCTGCGGATGGTGTGGACTGATAAGCGGCCGATCACCCCGGCGCGAAAAATCGATAACGATAAGGATGGCGAGATGAAACTGACGGTGGGGCTGGCGCTGACGCTGGCGATAATGACCTGCGGCGCCCAGGCGCGCGATATGCAAACCATCGAGCACAGCGGTGAGCTGAAAGTGGGCGTGCCGGGCGATTACGCCCCGCTGGCGTTTCGCAATGCCGCCGGCGAGCTGCAGGGCTATGACGTGGACATGGCCCGCGATCTCGGGCGCACGCTGGGGCTGAAGGTGAGCTTCGTCTACACCAGCTGGCCAGCGCTCGCCGCCGATCTGCGGGCGGACAAGTTTGATATTGCGATGGGCGGCGTGACGCAGACTCCGGCGCGGGCGAAGGGCTTCGCCCTCAGCCACCCGGTAGTGGCGAACGGTAAAATCGCCTTAGCCAACTGCCAGGCCGCCCCGCGGCTCGGCTCGCTGGCGAAGATTGACCGCCCGGAGGTGAAGGTGGTCGTCAACCCTGGCGGCACAAACCAGAGCTTTGTCGATGAGCATATCAAGCAGGCGCAGATCATTCGCGTACAGAACAACGTCGACAATCTGGAGGCGCTGCGGCAGAAAACAGCCGATATGATGGTGACAGACCTGATCGAAGGCGACTATTACCAAAGCAAAGAGCCCGGCGTGTTCTGCGTTGCTAACGAAACACCGTTCGCCGGCACCGCCAGCGACAAGGTGTATATGATGAATAAGGATAACCCGGCGCTGCTGGAGAAAGTGAACCAGTGGCTGGATAGCCAGGACAAAGAGGTTCTCAAACGGAAGTGGAAAATTCGCGGTTAACGCGGCGGCGCGCCACCGCCGGCAGACGCGTCCGGCGGTGGTTATCGTCCACGGTTAGCGCTGCGGCGACAGGGGCTGTCGCGCGAGGCCGCGGAAGTAGCAGGCGTAGCCGAGGGTGGCGGTCAGGCACAGCATATAGCCAAACGACTCGCTGCCTTCCTCGACCGTGTTTTTCACCACCCGGGCGTAGTTCTCATCCAGCACGGCGTACCACAGGCCGTGCATGCCGAACAGCCGCGAGAAGACCAGAATCGCCAGCAGGCCGCTGATCATCATCCCGTAATAGGGCGTGCGGGTATACTCCGCCAGTTGCGACAGGGTCTGACGCAGATGGCGCAGCGGCGCCAGCAGCGACCCTACGGTGGCCAGCAGGGCAAACCACACCCAGCTGCCGTGGGAGAGCAAATCAAACAGGCCATCCAGTTCACGGATCAGCATGGCGAGGAAGAAGCCGCCGATGAGGATATTGCTATAGCGCAGGTGGGTATATTTTCGCGCCAGCAGGAAGTGAACCAGTACGATGACGGCCAGCACGCTCTCCTGCACCACTTCGGTGAGCGACACCTCCGGGATGTCGTTGCCAAACACCCGAATATCCACCCATAGACAGAGTACCGCGAGGGCGGCTGCGACCGCCGCGCCGAGAAAGAATAGCAAGCTTCGTAACAGAGACATTAACACCACAACTTATACTTAAAAGAAATATCATAAGTTTTGGGAATGCATGTTCATGCTCACTTTGTGCGACTTTGCCGCGTTTTTTTAACATTTTGCGCGGTTTAGCGCCGGCGAAGGCGACAGGGGAGGGTGACTCCCCTGAATGAGGTGGGCGTCAGAGAATATCATCCACCACGCCGCCGTCGACGCGCAGTGCGGCACCGGAGGTGGCCGATGCCTGCGGCGAGCAGACGTAGACCACCATATTGGCGACCTCTTCCACCGAGGCCGCCCGCTGGATCACCGAGCTCGGACGATGGGTCATGACAAACGCTTTCGCCAGTTCCTCCAGCGACTTGCCGGTTTTCGCCACGTCGTCTTTCAGCATCTCGGCAAAGCCGTCGGAAATCGTCGGCCCTGGCAGTACGCTGTTAACGGTCACTCCGCTGCCGGCGACATATTTCGCCAGGCCGCGGGCCAGCGACAGCTGCGCGGTCTTGGTCACGCCATAATGGATCATGTCCGCCGGGATATTGCGCGCCGATTCTGAGGAGATAAACACCACCCGCCCCCAGCCTTTACTGACCATCGCCGGGAGCAGCCCCCGTGACAGGCGTACGCCGGACATGACGTTGGTCTGCCAGTAGTTGTCCCATGTCGCGTCGTCGGTGGCGTAGAAATCCTGCGGGCCATAGATCCCGGCGTTATTGACCAGAATATCGACCCCGGTCACCGCCCGCAGCAGCTGGGCTGCGCCGTCGGCGTCGCTGAGGTCGGCGATGGCGGGTCGCGCCTTCGCGCCCGACACCTCATTTTGCAGACGAGCGATGGCGGCGTTCACGCTCTGCTCGCTGCGCCCGTTAATGATGATCTCTGCGCCGCTCTCCGCCAGGCCTTTGGCGATGGCGAAGCCAATACCCGCCGTGGAGGCGGTGACCAGCGCGACTTTCCCCGCTAAATCAATCTTCATGTTCCTGCCTTCTGGTTGTGGATCTCCCATTAAGCGTAGCAGCGGCAGTATGGCTGGGGATCAGTAACCGGCGTGCTTATTGACCAGGTTCTTCAGCGGCAGCCCGCGGCGCTGGCGCTGAATGTTCTCCAGCAACTGGCGGGCGATCACCTCGGCAGGGGCCGCAGAGGCCATATGCGGGGTGATGACCACCTGCGGATGGCGCCACAGCGGATCGTCCGCCGGCAATGGCTCCTGCGGGAAGACGTCGAGCACCGCCCCGGCGAGCTGGCCGCTCTCCAGCGCCGCCAGCACATCGTCATTGACCATATGCTCCCCGCGGCCGCAGTTGATCAACACCGCCCCGGCGGGTAGCCGGTTGAACAGCGGCGCGGCGAGGATACCTCGGGTCTGCGCGGTGAGCGGCAGGAGGTTAATCAGCCCGTCAAGCGACCCAAGAAAGTGGTCGAGCGCCTCCTCGCCGCGATAGCAGGTGACACCAGCCAGCTGCTTTTCACTGCGCGACCAGCCGGAGACCCGATAGCCGAGGCGGGCCAGCTGGTCAGCGATATAGCCGCCAATTTCGCCCAGACCCATAATGCCGATATGGAAGTCGGCGGCGGCGCGCTGGGGATAGAGCTTCCAGGTTTGGGTTCGCTGGTGGGCCAGCGCCCGGTCGAAATGGCGCTGAAACCACAGGACGCTCCACAGAGCATATTCGAACATGCCGTGGCGAAAATCTTCATCGATCACCCGGCACAGCGGGATCTCGCTGGCGAACAGCGCGGGCGGCAGATGATCGACCCCGGCGGACGCGGCCTGGATCAGCTTCAGCCCCGGCGAGCGGCTCAGCAGCTGCGGGTCCGGGAACCAGCAACTGGCGTACTGGGCGTCGCGTGCCGCCTGGTGATGGGGCAGAAGCGCCGTGACGTCGGGAAACTGCTGCAGGGCGGCGCAAATATCGCGGGCGAAATCCGCGTCGTTACAATCCACAACGATAGTGATATCAGACATAGGCGTTAGTCTTTGTAAGAGGTATCGAGACGGTCAAGACGGCGCAGCCACGCCTGCCAGACCTGTTGACGTTCATGCTCCACGCCCATCAGCTGCTCGCAGGCGTGCTGGCTGAGGTGCGGAGCGATGGTGTGGATCGGGCTGAGGGCCGCCAGCTGGGCGGTGGCCATTTGGATCTCGCAGGCGCGGTTCAGGTAGTACATGATGTAAAACGCATCGGCCACGGTGCGGCCCACCGACAGCAGGCCGTGGCTCTGCAGGATCATGGCGATATTATTCCCCAGCGAGCGCTGGATGCGCGCCCGTTCGTCGAGGTCAAAGGCCACCCCTTCATAGGGATGGTAGCCGACGCGCTGGTAAAACTCGGTGCTGATCTGGTTAAGCTGCAGCAGGCCGTCCTCGCAGGCGGCCACCGCCATTCCCGGCAGCGTATGGGTGTGGATCACGCAGTGGGCGTCTTCCCGGGCCATATGCACCGCGCTGTGGATGGTAAAGCCCGCCGAGTTAGCTGGCGCGTCGCCCTCTACGACCTTGCCCTGCATATCCACCACGATCAGGTTGCTGGCGGTGACTTCGTCAAACATCATGCCGAAGGGGTTAATTAAAAAACGCGGCTCGCCATCGCCGGGCAGGCGCACGGAGAAGTGGGTGTAGAGGGTATCCTCCCAGCCGAACAGCGCCGCCAGCCGGTAGGCGGCGGCCAACTGCTGGCGCAGGTGTTGCTCAGTTGCCATTTAGCGTACTCCCATAAATTCACGGATTCGTTGCAGAGAAGGGGCCTCCAGCGGGCTGCGGATCACCTGCGGGGCGATATCGGCCTGCACCACGCCGTTCTCCATCAGCACCACGCGGTCGGAAATCGACAGGGCGAAGTCCATCTCGTGAGTGACAATCAGCATGGTCATGCCTTCGCGGGCCAGCGACTGAATGACCTTCAACACTTCGCCTACCAGCTCCGGATCCAGCGCCGAGGTTGGCTCGTCAAACAGCATAATGTCCGGCTTCAGCGCCAGCGCCCGGGCGATCGCCACGCGCTGCTGCTGGCCGCCTGAGAGCTGCCAGGGGTATTTGTGGGCATGGGCCAGCAGGCCGACGCGGTCGAGCAGCGCCAGGGCCTGCTCGCGGGCGACCGGCTGGTCAAGCAGCTGGTGATAGCGCGGGGCCAGCATCACGTTGTCGAGCACCGTGCGGTGGGGGAACAGGTTGAAGCTCTGGAAGACCATGCCGATGCGCCGCACCCCGGCGCGCATCTGGCGTTTGTCGACGATGGCTCCGCCCTTCAGATAGTCCTCGCCGTAGAGAATGATCTCCCCGCCATCAAGGCTTTCGAGGGCGTTGATGGTGCGGATCAGGGTGGTTTTGCCGGAGCCGGACGGGCCGATGATGCTGATCACCTCCCCGTTCTCCACCTGCAGATCGATGCCTTTCAGCACCTCATGCTGACCCCAGGATTTACGGATGCCCCGCAGATCGAGCGCTGGCGGCGCGCCGTTGACGGCCGGCGTTTTGATCTCCTCCGTCAGCGCCGGCAGGCTCTGGCGCAGCGCCTGGCATTCCGCCTCGCTGAGGGTTTGCGGACGCTTGCGCTGAATATCGAGACGATTTTCCAGCGCCCGGAACAGCCAGGTGAAGACGGTAACCACCATCACGTAGTACACCGCCACCGCCAGCAGAGTCTCCATCACGAGGAAATTTTGCGCATACAAGCGCTGGCCGGTGAGCAGCAGCTCGGGTAAGGAGACCACCGACAGAATCGAGCTCAGCTTAATGATGGTGATGTATTCATTGATCAGCGTCGGCAGCGAGATGCGAAACGCCTGAGGAATAACAATCAGCCGCTGGATGCCGATAAAGCTGAAGCTCAGCGCATGGCCCGCCTCGCTCTGCCCCTTGGCCACCGACAGCAGGCCGCCGCGGTGGATCTCCGCCATATAGGCCGCTTCGGTGACGGTCATCGACACCAGCCCGGCGATAAACGGCACCCCGAGTAGCGGCTGGGTCACCGGAAACAGCTGCGGCAGGTTGTAGACAAACACCAGCAGCACCATCAGCGGCACGCTGCGAAAAAACCAGATATAGAGTTCGACGGGGATCTTGACCCAGCGCGGCGCGGAGAGCTTCGCGCAGGCTAACAGAAAACCGACCACCAGGCCGATCCCCCAGGACAAGGTGCTGACCACGATCACGGTCACGCACGCCTGCCAGAATGCTCCAATGCTAAACAGTGAAAAAAAGTATCCCCAATCGAACGCCATACCGACTCCTGTTGCGCAGTGCTTATTGTCTTAATCGATGCTTTCTAAGTTGTATTTTTTGATCAGCGCGGCATATTGGCCGTTGGCTTTCAGCGTGGCCAGGGTGGCCTTAATCGCCTCCGCCAGCTCGGTGTTGCCTTTGGCGACGTAGATCCCCAGCGGCAGCGGGTAGACCAGGCGCGTAGAGCTTATCCCCAGGCGGCCGCGGCTCTTGTCGACGATGAGCTGCGCCGCCGGGGCAATCTCAAGCTGGGCGCCGATGTTCTTCGACAGCAGCGCCTGCGAGGCTTCCGGCGCCGTAGGGAACTCCTGAATGGTGATGGCCGGTTTGCCGTTTTTCAGGCACCACTCATCGGAGTGTTTTTTCAGGCTGGTCACCCAGGTGGTGCCTGCCTGCAGGCCGACCTTCACACCGCACAGCTCATCTTCGGTTTTCGGCTGCACCGCGCCGCCCTTCAGGGCGATGATCGACGCGCCGGAGAGGGCGTAAGGGATGGCGTCGGCCTGTTTCTGGCGTTCCGGCGTCACGTACATCCCGGAGATCACCGCATCATATTTCTTGCCGATGCCGAGGATCAGGCTGGTGAACTTGGTGTCGATCAGCTGCGGTTTGGCCTGCAGATGTTGGGCGATCAGCGCGGCGAAATCCGGGTCGAGACCGACGATGTTGTTATTGCTGTCATAGGACTCAAACGGCGGGTAGGTGACCTCCATCCCCACCTTAAAGACGCCCTCGGTCAGCAGTTCCGCCGCCTGGGTGACAGGGGAAAAACAGGCGCTGACGGCGAGGGTAAGCGCGACACGGCGCGAGATTTTTTTCAGGGTGCTAGTCATCATGGTTCCTCACGGGTGGTTAGGGTTTTTTTGCTGTGCCTGTTTTTTCAAATGGCCAAAGGTATTGGTGCCGCGCGCGCGCTCCGGTAGCTGAAGTTCACCGCGATTGACCTTCTCGCGCAGGTAGCGATAGGTTTGCAGCGCCTGGCTCCACATATGCTCCCCGATGCTGAGCTCCTGATATTCACCGGCTTCGCCGGCGGCGAGGAAGGTCGGCAGCGGGCGGATCAGCGTGTGGTAATCGCAGGCGAAAAACAGCGGGAAGGAGTACCGCTCCTGCGGCACTTTGCGCACCCGGTGGGCTGTAGCAACAAATGTGCCAGCGCTGAGCACTTCCAGCATGTCGCCGATATTGATCACGAACGCCTCTTCTCCGGCGGCGTTCTTGACGGGAGGTGCATCGATCCACACGCTTTCTTCATTGAGGACTTCAAGGCCGGGCTGGTCGGCGAGCAGCAGGGTGAAGCACTCATAGTCGGTGTGTGCACCAATTCCGGGAACATCTTCGACGCTGGCGTCGAACGGGTAATGGATCAGCCGCAGCTTGGCCGGCGGGCAGGTCACCATCGGTTTGAAATACCCTTCCGGCAGGCCGAGCGCGAGGGCGAAAGCGTCGAACAGACGGTGGCCGAGGGCGAAGACTGCGTCGTAGTAGGCCAGCACCCGCGCGCGGAAATCCGGCAGATCGGGCCACTCATTGGCGCCGATCAGCGGCGTGCCGGCGAGCACCAGCGGATGGTCATCCGCTGCCTGGAAGCCGATATCGAAAGCCTCTTTATGGTCCGGCTTGCCGGAGCCGTAGATCTCTTCTCCTTCCGGAACGTAGCCCTTATGGCTTTTGGAGTGGCCGATGTAATAGTTCATCTTCTCCTCCATCGGCAGGGCGAAGATCTGCTTCGCCGCCTCGCGGACGCCGGCGATCAGCGCCGGGTCGATGCCGTGGCCAGTGATGTAGAAAAAGCCCACCTCGCGCGCCGCGCGGCCGATGGCGTCGGCCACCGCCTGGCGCCTGGCGAGATCGTCGCCGGCCAGATCGCGGATATCGATGGTCGGGAGTTCAGTAAAAGCGTGCTTCACGGCGGTCATGGCTGCGGTTCCTGTTCAGTGAGCGTTAAAAACTGCTGAAAGTGGGCCTGCTGGCGCGCGGCCATCCAGGCGTTGAGCGACCAGAGGTCGGCCACCGGGACGTTGGTGAACGGCAGATGGTGCAGATAGCCGTCGGCGCCAAACTCCGGGGTCAGCGTGGTCTGCGGGTAGCCGCGCTGGCGCTGTGAATGCCAGACCTGCTGCCAGAAACGCTCGGCAAAAGCCAGCGCCGACTGATACTCCGGCGCCGCCGGGTGCGGCACCTGCGGCCCCTGGTCGTAGCCCACCCGAGCCTGCACGTGATGCACGCGGTCGATAAAGGCGCTGAAGTCATCGCTGGGGTCATCCAGCAGGCGCTCGCTGACCACCACCCAGTGGCTGATGTCGGCGGTAAAGCGCAACTGGGGGAGCTGCTGAATAATCTCCAGCGTGAGCCACGGGCTGTACAGCGAGGTGGCGCGATGGGTTTCAAAACTGCAGGTCAAACCAAACCCGGCGGCCAGCTCGTGCGCCTTGCCGAGAAAATCGACCTGCTGCGCCAGCGGCCAGCGATCGTTGCCCGCCAGCAGATTGACAAAGCGCGGGTTGAGGCTGCTGGCCTCGGCGAAGCGGGTCTGCAGGCGCGCCAGATGCTGCTCCGGCGTTTCATGCTGGGCGGGGAGCACTCCGCCGCCGCTGAAAAGAATGGCGATATACTCCAGCCCCGACGCCTGCAGGCGGTCGGCGAGCTCCCGCCGTTCGGCCACCGTTAACGGCACGCGGGCTTCGATACCGCAGCAGCCGACGCGCTGCAGTTCATCCAGCGTTTGCGACCAGGGGGTGGTGACTCCCCAGAGGGTGCGAAAGCATTTCAGCTCCATGGCGGCTTCCTCAGGCGTACTTCACGCCGGGCAGGACGCAGAGCATCTCGTACAGCAGGTTGGCCGCCAGCTGGGAGGTATTACCGCTCACGTCGTAGGGGGGCGAGACCTCGACCAGATCGGCGCCAATCAGGTTCAGGCCGCGGCAGCCGCGGACGATCTCCAGCGCCTGAATGGAGGTCAGGCCGCCGACTTCCGGCGTCCCGGTTCCCGGGGCCCAGATGGGATCGAGGCTGTCGATATCAAAGCTGAGATACACCGGCCCGTCGCCCATCTGCTGGCGGACTTCGGCCATCAGTGGCGCCAGCGAGGTATGCCAGCACTGCTCCGCCTGCACCAGGCGAAAGCCCTGGTCAACGCCCCACTGGAAGTCGCCGGCGGCATAGCCCTGGGCGCGCTGGCCAATCTGCACCACCCGTTTGAGGTCGAGCAGTCCCTCCTCAACGGCGCGGCGGAAGGTGGTGCCGTGGGCGATTTTCTCTCCGAACATCTCATCATTGGTATCGGTATGGGCGTCGACGTGGATGAGCCCCACCGGACCATGTTTTTTGGTCAGCGCCCGCAGGATCGGCAGGGTAATGGTGTGGTCCCCGCCGAGGGTCAGCGGGATCAGCGGATAACTATTCAAACCGGTGTAGTAATCTTCGATAATTTGCACCGATTTGAGCAGGCTGTAGGTATTGATCGGTACATCGCCGATGTCGGCCACCGACAGCGAGTCGAACGGCGCGGCGCCGGTTGCCATATTGTACGGACGGATCATCACCGATTCGGCGCGAATATAGCGCGGTCCGTAGCGCGTACCTGAGCGCTGCGAGGTGCCGATATCCAGCGGAATGCCGACAAATGCCGCATCAAGTCCCTGTAAATCTTCGATAAACGGCAGGCGCATCATTGTGGCGCGGCCGGCGAAGCGTGGCATCTCATTGCCACCCTGCGGTTGGTGAAAGAGGTTATCCATGTCTGCTCCTGAATCTGACGGATGAAACGTAACAGGAGAGATAGTGCGCAACCCGCGCTGGACTTTACATCGTCTGACGTAAATACTCAGTTCATTTATTGGTGAACTAAATACGATGCATCACGACGCCAGCCTTAATATTCGACAGCTGCAGGTTTTCGAGGCGGTGGCCCGCCTGGAGAGCTATAGCCGGGCCCAGCAGGAGCTGGGCATTTCGGTCTCCGCCATCAGCAATGCGATGTCGCAGCTGGAGGGACAGCTTGGCTTCACCCTCTGCCAGCGCGGGCGCGGCGGTTTTTCCCTGACTGAGAAAGGTCAGCAGTTTTTACAGCAGGCGATCCGCGTGCTGAGTGAACTCAATGAGCTGGAGCGGCAGTCGGCGCTGCTCAAAGGGGAGCACAGCGGCACCTTGTGCATCTCGACGCTCGACTCCATCGAGACCGAAACGGCGCTCTCGCTGCCGGTGGTTCTGCGCAGCTTCAGCGACAAATTTCCCCATGTGCATATCAAACTGATTATTCGCACCCCGGCGGAGCAACTGAACGGCGTGCTGAACAACCATATCGACCTGGCCATCGGTAGCTACAACTCGCAGGTGCATAACATCATCAGCGAGCCGCTGTACCGCGAACAGCACTGGCTCTACTGCAGCGATCTGCACCCGATGTTCTTCAGCCGCCAGCTGGATAAAGAGCAGATCAGCCAGTGCCCGCTGGTGACCCGCAGCTACTGGAACACCAGCGATTTGCGCCGCCGGGGCTTCAGCAAAGGCAGCGCCACCGTCGAGACCGTCGACGCCCAGCTGTTGCTGATCCTCTCGGGGAAATATATTGGCTATCTGCCGGAGCATTACGCCTGGCCGTGGATCAAAGAGAACCGCCTGCGGGTGCTGCTGCCCAACGAGTTTGGCTTTCAGTCGCCGTTCTCGGCTATCTGTAAGCGCGGGCGCAGCAATGAGCCCTACCTGAAAGCGTTCCGCGACCTGTTGAAGAAAAACACGGTGGCGCGGCCGAAGTGGAATTACTGAGTGGGGTAGGGGCTTCCCTCCGCCGCGGTGGTGGCTCTGGCGCTCAGCGCGCAGCCTGGCGGTGGTATTTCTCCTGTTTAAAAAACGAACAGCAGCCGGTAGCCCGCCCGGGCTGCGGCTGCCAGGCAACTGCCTCCAGGTTATCCACAGGGTTAGGCGCCGCTGGTGTGGACAGGTCGCCGGGCAGCGCAGTCGTTAGCGATTCGCTTTAATGGTTTTTTCCGCAATCGCGATGGTGGAGAGTTTGTGCAGGCAGATCAGCGCCAGACAAATCCCGCAGGCAAACAGATAACTAGCCATACTCAATTTTTGCAGACGCGATAAATGATTAATTCTGTCAATCACCGCTGGGCTGGCGAGGCCTTCATACAGGAAAGGCAGCGCCGTTAAGAAGCCGCCAATAAAATAGAGCACCAGACTGATGACTTCGACAGCCTTACGGTATAACCAGAAGCGATAACCCCATTTTTTCCATTTGAATATGCGTTTCTCATCATTGACCGAAATCAGATGCTGGCATTTACTGTAGTTATCAATATCGCTGACTGGATTTTTGCATTTCAACAATATCTTTCTTTGCGCCATGGTCAGGTTTTTATCTTTGGTCAGCGCGGCGATACCATATTCGTATGCGATCCGTTGCAGATCGGGGTCGTCACTATTTTTGTGCAGTGCGGCGGCGAATTCACTGATATTTTTGCGCGAGGTGAATATTTTATCTTTGGGAAATACCCAACCTGAACGCACGGCGACAATCTGAATAATCAACGTGATAATCGCTATCGCATATTTGAAAAACTCTGCCGAGAGAATATTCATATCCGTATATTCCTTTCCATGATGAAGGGGAAAACTGAAATATACCTTAGCCATGTGAGCGGAGAGGTGTCAAATATCACGCTGCGCGGGAAGAATATCTTCGGTGATAAGAGATTAGCGTCTGGGGAAAGGGGGAAAAATCCGCCAGCGTGGCCGGCGGAGGGGGCCGGGCAGGGCTTATATCGGCCTCGCCGTCAGGGCCATCATATCGCTGATCGCCTGCTGGCGGTTAAAATGGCGATCGCGGTGGATCTCACTCTCGCCCACCTGCAGCGAGGCGGCCCAGATCTGCTGACAGCGCGGCCGGCGGCGGGCGTCAAAGTGCGCCAGCGCGGCTGCTACGCTGTCGGTCTGCTGCAGCGCTTCGCGCAGCACGATGGCATCCTCAATCGCCATGCCCGCCCCCTGACCGAGATGCGGAGTGGTAGCGTGAACCGCGTCGCCCACCAGCACGACGCGTCCCTGATACCAGGGATCGTCGACGAACAGCTCCTCCAGCGGCTTATAGACGACCTCGTCGTTGTTAACGATATGCTCGCGCAGGCTGCCCGGTAACCCCGCGCCGGGCGGCAGACGGCGGCGCATCTCCGCCGCCAGCTGGTCGCGGGTGTAGCGGGGGTTATCCGCTTCATGGGAGGTGATAAACAGATACATCAGATCTTCCCCCAGCGGCACCAGCCCACAATTGCAGCCCTCGCCCATAAAGCACATCAGATGATCCACCTCCGGCGGCCGCGGAAAGTTGTAGCGCCACACGCCCTGGCCGGTAAAGCGAGGTTGATAGCGCTCGCCGTAGAGCATGCCGCGCACCCGGGAGTAGATCCCGTCGGCGCCGACCAGCAGATCGTAGCGCCCCTCGCCGCCGCGGCTGAAGCTCACCTTCACGGCATCATCATGCTGACGGAAGGCGTCAATGCTCTCGCCAGTGGTCAGCCTGGCCCCCAGCTCCTGCGCGGTGGAGCAGAGTACGTGGTGCAGGGCCAGGCGGGAGATACCGACGTTGGCCGGGAACTGTTCGCCCGCCAGCCGCTCGCCGGGAAAGCTGGCTAACTGCTGGCCGCTCAGGGTATGCACCGAGACGCTGTCAAACGGCCAGGCGGCGTCCAGATAGCGTTCCAGCACGCCAAGCCGCTGCATTTCGCGCACAACATTGTTCTGCTGAATGATACCGACGCCGTAGACCCGCCACTGCGGCTGGATCTCCACCACATCGACGGCGACACCGGCCTGGCGGAGAGCGATGGCGGTGCATAATCCGCCGATGCCGCCGCCAACGATTAATGCGTTATGGATATTCATCGTAGGTGTTTTCTCAAGGGGACAGAGAGCAGGACGTTAACCAACGGAGCGGCACGCTGACTAATCGCGATAAAGAATGATCGCTATCGCAAAAAACAATATCGCCGTGGAAATTGAAAACAAAAAGTTGCAGAAAAGTTAAATTAAGCCACAGGATAAGCACGCCATTTCTCGCCGGGGGACCCATGCGTTATCAACATCTTGACCTGAACTTACTGGTGGCACTGGATGTGTTACTGGATGAACAGAACATTACGCGCGCGGCGGGCCGGTTGCATATGACCCAGTCTGCCACCAGCGGGGTACTCAACCGGCTGCGCACCTACTTTGAGGACGACCTGCTCACCCAGGTGGGCAGAAAGATGCGGCCCACGCCGCTGGCGGAAGAGCTGCGGGAGCCGGTTCGCGACGTGCTGATGAAAATTCAGACCTCTATTGCCCGACGGCCGGTGGATGAGCCGGCAACCAGCAAGCGCCATTTTCGCATTATGGCCTCGGATTACGTGATCAACGTGATGTTGAAGGATGCGCTGCAGGCGGTACATCAGGAAGCGCCGAGTATGACCTTTGAGTTTTTCTCGCCTGACGCCCAGTCCACCGGCATGCTCAACCGCGGCGAGCTGGATATCATCGTGGCGCCGGAACGTTTTATGGCCGCCGACCATCCTGCCGAAGCGCTGTTTGACGAAGAGTTTGTCTGCCTGGCCTGGGCGGACAATCCCCACACCGGCGAGATGCTGACCCTCGACGCCTGGCAACAGCTGGGGCATGTGTCGGTGGTCTTTGGCCGTGAGCGGCAGCCGGGGCTGGAGGGCAATCTGTTTGCCGAGTCGGGGCTAAGTCGTCGTATCGAGGTGGTGACTCACAGCTACCATTGCGTTCCGCAGCTGCTGCTCGGCACTTCGCGGATCGCCACGCTGCACCGGCGGTTGGCGGAGCAGTACGCGGCGATGCTGCCGCTGCGTCTTTTCCCGGTCCCGGTGACCCTGCCGATGATGCGCGAATTTATCGGCTGGCACCGCTCGCTGGATAACGATCCTATCTTCGGCTGGCTGAAGGCAAAAATCGTCGCCAGCGCACGCTAACCCACGGGTATTGCTCCCGTCGATACCTGACATCCTGAGACATGATTGGTCGCCCGCAGGTGCTTTATGTGACAGTGCCTGCGCTAAAGCGACTGCGACTGAATGTTGAAGGATGACCCTATGTTTCGCTATTTCCCTAAAAACTATGTCTGGAACCTGTCGGTGGATCTCTCCATCGAGATGGGCGCCCGCATCGGTGAGATCGAAGAGATGTGCGCGCCGCTGCTGGCTGCGTCCGAGCATCCCGACGCCGAAGGCACCCGCGCGTTCCGGGAAACCTGGTCCCGAATGGCCGATAAATTATGCGCGCTGGCGGGCGAAGATGAAGCGCGGGGACGGCGGCTGTCGGCGGGAGAGAAGTATCTCCGGGCGGCCAACTATTACCTGACCTGCGAACGCCTGCAGGCGCATGGCGCACCGGACCGCGATGCGCTGTACCGCCGCTTTCTCGATGTCTTTGCCGCCGGGCTGCACCATACCCATGCCAACTGTCAGCGGGTAACCATCCCCTACGAGGGCAAAACCCTGTCGGCACTCTACGTCCGCGCCGAAGGGGTGACCGGCCGCGCGCCGCTGCTGGTGCAGGTCAACGGTCTCGACTCCACCAAAGAGATGAAATATCTGGTGGGATTACCGCAGTGGCTGGCGCAGCGCGGGGTCTCCTCGCTGGTGGTCGACCAGCCGGGAACCGGCGAAGCGCTGCGTCTTCACGACATGAAGGCCCGCTATGACAGCGAGCACTGGGCCAGCCGGATCGTTGACTGGCTGGAGCAGCACCCGGAGGTGGATGCCGGGCGCATCGGCATGGAAGGCGTCTCGCTGGGCGGCTATTACTGCCCGCGGGCGGTGGCGTTTGAGCCGCGCTTCGCCTGCGGCGTGGTGTGGGGGGCGAATCACGACTGGCGTGAGGTGCAGCAGCGCCGCCGCGAACGCGAAGGGGATTTTCCGGTACCGCACTACTGGCAGCACGTGCGCTGGGTCTGGGGCGGCGAGGATATCGACGCTTTTATGCGCCTTGCGGAGAACGTCCATCTCGACGGCGTACTCGACCGCATACGGGTGCCTTTCCTCGTCACCCATGGTGAAAAGGACTCGCAGATCCCGGTGAAATGGGCGCAGCGCACCTACGACCAGCTGGTGAACAGCCCACGCCGCGAGCTGAAAATTTTCACAGACCGCGAGGGCGGTGTGCAGCACTCCAGCTTCGACAACTCGATTAACGCCGGGCACTACATCGCTGACTGGGTGGCGGAAACCCTCGGCGGCCGGGTGGCCTGAACACGCATAAGGAACAACCGCGATGAATATTCTTGGTCCGGATTATCTGGTATTTGGCGTCGATGACCTGGCGGGTTGCCGGCAATTTCTTCTCGACTACGGTTTACGCGAGCAGGAGAACGGTTTTTTTAGCGCGCTGGATGGTACCGGCGTGCTGCTGCGGGAGCGTGACGATCCGTCGCTGCCCGCGGCGCTGCCCAGCGGCAGTCAGTTGCGGGAAACCGTCTATGGCGTGGCGGATAGCGCCACGCTGGAGGCGATTGCCGAGACGCTGCGCCGCGATCGTGAGGTGAAGCTTGGCGCCGACGGCGTACTGCGCTGCGTCGATGATGCCGGCTTTGCCCTTGGTTTTCGCGTCAGCCAGCGCCAGCCGCTGCAGCGGGAAGGGGAGAAAATCAATGCCCCGGGGGATCACGCCGGGCGGCCGGTCAACCAGACCGGGGCCAGCGCTGACATGGCGGCAGAGCCGCGTTCGCTTTCCCATGTGGTCTATTTTGTGCCGGACGCCGCGCGCGCTGAAGCCTTCTATCAACGGCTGGGCTTTGTCTGTACCGATCGCTTCACCCACGTCGGCCCCTTCCTGCGGCCCGCCGGCACCCAGGATCACCATACCCTGTTTCTGATCCAGGCTCCGCCGTTTATGACCGGTATTGAACACTTTACCTTCCATCTCGGCGGCCCAACCGAGCTGATGATGGCCGGTAGCCGCTTTCAGCAGAAGGGGTATCAGACCTTCTGGGGGCCGGGGCGCCATCAGCTGGGATCGAACTGGTTCTGGTACTTCAACAGCCCGCTCGGGTGTCATATCGAATATGACGCCGATATGGATCAGCACGACGACCACTGGCAGCCGCGCGAAGCGCTGCCGGGGGCCGATAACTCGCAATATTTCCTGCTGGGGTATCGTGAGAAGTGGGCCCCCGGTCCGGATAACGCCCGCTGATGGTTCGTCTGTGCCGTGCCGACAGCCTGGCCGAGGGCCAGGCGCGGGGATTTGACCCTACGGGCAGCGGGCAGGCGACGGTGATTGCCTGCCGCTATCAGGGGACACTCTATCTGTGGCGCAACCGCTGTCCGCATCTGGATACCCCGATGAACTGGCGGCAGGACGCTTTTCTCAACGCCCGGGGCGACCGGCTGGTCTGCTTCGCCCACGGGGCGATTTTTATGCCGGACAGCGGCCTTTGCGTGCAGGGCGCCTGCGCCGGCCAACGTCTGAGTCCGCTGGCTGGCGACGTTGACGCCGACGGCTGGCTCTGTCTGCAGGAGGAGGCAGATCATGAAACTGGCAACACGAGATAACGGTGAACGCGACGGCTGCCTGGTGGTGGTCTCGCGTGATTTGACGCTGATGGCCGATGCGGCGGATATCGCTCCGACGCTCCAGCAGGCGCTGGAGCTGGCCCCGCGCGTCTGGCCTGCGCTGCAGGCGCGCTATCAGGCGCTCAATGCGCGCCGCTACCCGGCGGCACAACCCTATGATCCCTGGCGTCTGCTGGCGCCGCTGCCCCGCGCCTGGCAGTGGCTGGACGGATCGGCCTTCCTCAGCCATGGCGAGCGCATGCAGCGGGCCTTTCATCTGCCGCCGATTGCCGGCGCCGACCAGACGCCGCTGATGTATCAGGGCAGCGGGGACGACTTTCTTCCCCCTCACGCCGGGATAAGCTGCCGCCGGGTCGAGGATGGCCTCGACTTTGAGGGCGAATTCGCGGTGGTGGTCGACGAGGTGCCGCAGGGCTGCTCGCCGCAGCAGGCACTGAGCTATATCCGCCTGATCGTCTTGCTCAACGATATCAGTCTGCGGGCGCTGGCGCCGCGCGAGATGCAGACCGGGTTTGGTTTTATTCACGCCAAACCCGCCTCGGCTTTTGCGCCGGTGGCCCTTACCCCGGATGAACTGGGGGAGGCCTGGCAGCATGGGCGGGTGGCGCTGACGCTGCAGGTGATGCGCAATGGCGAGCCGTTTGGCTGCCAGTCAGGCAGTAACATGCATTTCCATTTTGGCGAACTGATTGCCCATGCGGCGCAGACCCGCCGCCTGCGCGCCGGGACGGTGGTGGGCTCCGGCACGGTGTCCGGGCCGGACGCCAGCCGCGGCGCCAGCTGTATCGCCGAGGTGCGGGCCATGGAGATGCTGGCCCATGGTGAACCGCGTACGCCGTTTTTGTCCCCAGGGGAGCGGGTGACGATGGCAGCCCACGCCCCCGATGGCCGGCCGCTGTTTGGCGTGCTGGATCAACACGTTGTGATGTTAATGGAGTAAACCATGATCAATCTTTTACAAGGGCGTCGGCTGGTCGATCTTTCCGTCACCCTGGACAACAATCCCTGGACCGATCCGCCGCCGCTGCTGCCGAACATTGAATATCAGGATCATCAGCAGGGGTGGCCGGAAATGGCGGCGATGTTCCCGGGACTGGAAAAATCGCAGATGCCGGGAGAGGAGGCCTGGGCCTCCGAGCGCCTGACCGTGACGCCGCACAATGGCACCCATATGGACGCCCCCTGGCACTACAGCTCGACCACCAACGGCGGCGAACCGGCGTTTGGCATCGATGAGCTGCCGCTGGAGTGGTGCATGCGCCCCGGCGTCCGGCTGGATTTCCGCCACGTCGCCGACGGGGCGATCCTGCAGCCGGAGGATCTGCAGCGCGAGCTGGCGCGGATAGGCTATTGCCTGTCGCCGCTGGATATCGTGTTAATCAATACCGCAGCCGGCGCCCGCTACGGCCAGCCGGACTATCTCCAGCGCGGCTGCGGTATTGGTCGGGCGGCGACGCTGTGGCTGCTGGAGCAGGGCGTGCGGGTTGTTGGCACCGACGCCTGGAGCTGGGATGCACCCTTCCACTTTACCCGCGAACGCTTTCAGGCCAGCGGCGACGCCGGGCTGATCTGGGAGGGGCATAAAGCCGGCAGGGAGATCGCCTATGGGCAAATGGAGAAGCTGAGCAACCTGGAGCAGCTTCCCGACTACGGCTTCTGGGTGAGCTGCTTTCCCTACAAGATCCGCCGCGGTTCGGCCGGGTTTATCCGCGCGGTGGCGATTGTCGACGCCTGAAACTACGGAAGGTTATGTTAATTTAATGTGAATGTATTGTGTTAATTGTGATAGCAATCGCAGTCCACGCCACCTGCATCCGGTAGGGTAGAACGGTATGTGTGCTGAGTTCGCTAATGCGTTGTCAGCCAGTATGCCGGGGCGCAAAACGCCTTTCTTTATCGATAAAAAATAGAACTGTAATTCATATTCTAAATAAAGGGCAGTGACGGAGAGCGGAAAATGGTGATGCACAAGGTTTCAGCAACCCCGCGCGAGGCGGGGGTCGTACAGGCGATGTTATTGATGTTGGCGGCCCTGCTGCCGATCATGGGGACGTTGACCATGCTGCCGGTGATGCCGATCCTGTTCGGCCATTTTGCCGCGCAGCCGCACGCTCAGCTGTTGGTGCCGATGATCATCACCTTACCGGCGGTGAGCATGGCGCTGCTGGCGCCGCTGGCCGGAATGGTGGGCGATCGCCTGAGTCGTCGCCGTCTGCTGATCGCCGCCACCGGCGTGTACGCGGTGTTTGGCCTGCTACCGGTGATGCTCGACGATCTGCATACCATTCTGCTGGCGCGGCTGGTGATGGGCATCGCCGACGCTTTTATCCTCACCACCGCCAATGCGCTGATTGGCGACTACTTTGCCGGCGAGGCGCGCAGTAAATGGCTGGCGGTGCAGAGCGGCATGGGGTCGGTACTGTCGACGCTGATTGTGCTGGGCGCTGGCCTGCTGGGAACCCTGGGTTGGTATGGGCCGATCTATTTGTATGCCCTGGCGATCCCGGTCTTTATCGGCCTGTGTCTGTTCACCGCTGAACCGGCACTCCGCCATCGCGCGGACAATATCGCTGACGAGAAGGGCGTCGCTTTTCCGCAGCGCAAAATGGCGGCGATCGGCCTGATTACCCTTGGCAGCGCAATCCTCTACTTTCTCGAGCCGCTGCAGATAAGCCTGGTGTTCAGTCAGCTCGGGCTGACCTCCAGTAGCCAGATCGGCATCGCTACCGCCATGGCTGGGGTGGGGGTGCCGCTGGGGGCCTGGCTGTATGGCCGCAGCGCGAAGCAGCGTATCGACAGGCAGTTTTTGCTGTTTTACGCCATTTTTGGTTTCGGCCTGTTGTTTATCGCTGTGGCCCGCAATCCGCTGGCCGGCGTGGCGGCCGGGTTCGTCGCGCAAATCGGTAACGGAATGCTGATCCCCCTGATGCTGGCCTGGATGATGAAGACCCTGCCGGCGCCGCACCGCGCGACGGGGATCGGCATCTGGCATACCTTCTTTTTCCTCGGCATGTTCATCAGTCCAGTACTGATGAACATGCTGAATGGCGTTACCGGCAGCCTGCAGCACAGCCTGCTGTGGTTTGCGCTGTTGACGCTGGCTATCGCCGGTATGACGGGCATCGCCAGCGCCCGGATGGGGGGCCGCCGCGCGCTGGCCCGCTAATTTTACCTGACGACGATATCACCATACGCCCGCTGGCCTCCCGGCGGGAACGGGAGGTTATTATTTAAAAAAGCCTACACCTTATTTAGCGTTAACTTTCAGCCTAATTAATCCCTGTTAATAAACGTATTGTGACGAATTTATTTTTCACGATATGGCGCATCTTACCTGCAAAAAATAAAAATGAGGGTTTATTATGAGTCTCTGCTGTACCGACGTAAGTAAGAAAATAATTTTTCCCCTTTCGGCGCTGACGCTGGCGATATTCTCCAGTACCGCGCTGGCGGATACCTGGACCTGTGAGCAACTGGATAAACTGAATACCCGCTCCGCGCAGGTCGTCAGCCCTCCGTCGACCTGCGAATCGCTTATCGGCGATATTGGCGGCTTTCGCAGCGCGCTGGCCGACCGCGGCTGGGGCGTTCAGTTAAGCTGGAACCCGATGGTGATGTACGATCTGAAAGGCCAGTCCGCCGACCCGCAACAATATGCCGGGCAAAGTTTTACCTGGTCGCAAAATATGTCTTTGAACGTCACCTACGATTTAAGCCGAATTGGGTTTACTAAAGACGCGCAATTTACTTTCTCTCCCCAGTGGGCGACCTCGAATTATCATGACAGTTATCCGGAGCTGCATAATATTGCGGTGCTGGCGGTGAACCAACCCTTATTAAACGGCCAGCTGGAGCTGCAATATGGTTTTTATCCGTTAATTCGCCAGTTTTACGGCATGGTGCTGGGGGGCAACTCTTCTTCAGCCGCGCTGGGGCCGACCAGCGTGATCCCGGTGCAGGTGGGGATCAGTCTCAACGCGCCGACGCCGACCTTCACCGCCATCGTCCGCGATAGCGAAAAGAAGTTTTATAACAACTTTGCCGTCAGCCGCAGTATGTCACCTGCCGGGCACCTCGACGACGTGGAGCAGAACCCCTCGGGCCTGAAATGGCACGTTGATGGCGCCAACCCGATCCTGGTGGATGAGTTTGGCTTTAAGCAGCCGGCGGGCGAGTCGCAGCGCTCGCTGTGGTTCCGCGCCGGGGCAATCTACAACACCTCGCATTACCAGTATTTTGACCAGCCCGGCGACAGCAGCAGTAACTACGCGTTCTATGTCGCCAACACTGTGCAGCTGACCCAGCCGAAAAAAGGGCTTCCGCTGGGGCTGTATCTTGATGTGAAAGCGGACTATGCTCCGGACGATCGCAACGCTTACACCAGCGACTTCCAGGTCACCTTCTTTGATATCGGCCTGTTTCCCGGCCGCGAGCAGGATATGACCTCGCTGGGCTATACCCGCTCCTTTATCAGTAAAAAGTTCCGCGATTATGTCGGCGAGGCCGGGATGGAGGCGCCGCAGAGCATCAACGCCATCTCCCTGTCGCACGCTCTGCGCCTGACCAAAGGCATTTACTGGATCAACGGTATCACCTGGCAGGATAACCCGACGCTGGTACCGAAGCATGAGTCGGCGGTTCTCTGGCAGTCCTCGATGTACTGGAACTTCTGACCACAGACCACCTGAGGATTTTAACCCCGCCCGCCGGTACGCTGCCGCCGGGCGGTTTTTTTCGCGAACCGGTTGGCGGATGGACAAAAAAAGAGGGTCGGCACGTTGCCGACCCTCTTTGCCATCGATCCGGGTTTAGCCCCGGTGGCTGATTTTCCCGTCGGGGGTCAGCACGAAATCGAAGGTTGCCCGAATATCGTCGCTGGCGAAACCCACCGCCAGCTGCCAGGGGCCGCTGGCCAGTTGCCATTCCTGGGCAGGCACCTGCCAGCGCTGCAGCGCGTGACGCGGCAGGTCAAGGGTCAGGGTGGCTTCGTCGTGCGCCGGGACGCTGACTGCCGCAAACTCCGCCAGCGCCGACCATGCCGTCTGCGGCCCCCGCAGGTAGAGCTGGACCACCGCTTTCCCGTCGCGGGCGGCGCGGTTTTGCAGCTGGCAGCGCAGCTGCAGCCCGTCCACCTCGTCGCCTGTCAGCGCGGCGGCGTTGAGGGTGATATCGGCATACCCCAGACCGTGGCCAAAGGCCCAGGCGGCGGGACGTTCGCGGGCGCTAAACCAGCGATAGCCCACCTGCTGGCGCTCGTGATACCAGAGGTCGCCCGCGGCGTCCGGCGTCAGGCTGCGTACCGGATAGTCATCCAGGCGCTGGGCGAAGGTGACCGGCAGGCGACCGCCAGGTTCACGATCTCCGGCCAGCACCGAGGCCAGCGCCGGGCCAAACTCCTGGCCCGGATACCAGACGACCATCACCGCCGCCGCGTCGGCGAGACACCCGGTATCCACCGGATGGGCAACGTTCAGCACCACCACCGTCCGCGGGTTCGCCGCGCAGACGGCGCGGATCAGGGCGACCTGATGCCCCGGCAGCGCGGTAGCGTCCCGGTCGATGCTCTCCAGACCGGCATCGGCCGTTTCGCCAATCACCAGCACCACGCTGTCGGCCGCCCGGGCATGGTCGACCGCCTGCTGCAGCAGATCGATGGTTTGCGGGGGCTGGCAGCCAAACCAGATGCCGTGGGCGATACTGCTACCGAGCGCCATCTCGGCCCGGAAGGTCAGGGATTCCCCGGCCTGTAGCGGAAATTCAAGGTGAGTATGGGGGGCCTGCATCAGCTTGCCCATGATATCCCCGTCCAGCGCCTCGCCATTGAAGGTCGCCACGCGTTCGCCGTTCAGCTGCAGGGCGACCTCCCCGGTGCCGCCGATCCAGAAGCCGTAGCGGCCGCTGACCGGCGCGGTGAACTGGCAGCTTACTGTCACGGTGGCGCGTTCGGTCAGGCGCAGCATGTCGCCGACGCCCGGCATATCGCGAAACCAGATCAGCGAGGAGGCATCGCGCACCTCCCGGTGAACCACCTCCCCGGCGGCGGTGGCGTAGGCAACGTCCAGTCCGCGTTCGCCGGCGGCGGTGCGCAGCGGCAGATGATGCAGAGGCGGGATGCGGTAATCGCTCTCCACCCCCTGGGCATAGCTTATCTCAACCCCGGCGGCGGAGAAGCGCTGACGAATGGCCTCCAGAGGGGAGATCAGTCCCGGCATCAGCGCCACTCTGGCAAAGGTCCCGCCCTGGAAGCAGGGCGTCGTGGCGTTGGGACCCATCACCGCCAGCCGCTGTCCCGCCTGCGCGTCGAGAGGCAGCAGCCGCTGGCGATTGTGCAGCAGGACAAACCCCGCCGCCGCGGCTTCCTCCAGCGTGTGGCACCGCTGCGCCTGGGCGGCCGCAGAGCCATCCCACGGCAGAGGATGGCTGACCCGTTCGGCCAGCCGCGCCAGCCGGGCGGCGGCATCGTCGAGACGCCGGGCATCGCTGTCGGTATCCATCAGCGCAGGCAGCAGGTGGTCGCCCATATGGCGGGCCGGGCCCGGCATCTCCAGATCCAGTCCGGCGCGGAAGCTGGCCGGGCCATTTTGGGTGCCGAACCAGTCGGACATCACCAGCCCGTCCCAGTCGAGATCGCGCTTCAGCCACTGGCTGATGGCCTGATGCTGCTCGGCGCAATAGATCCCGTTCACCCGGTTATAGGCGGTCAGCATGCCCCAGACGCCGCGGCTGGCCGCCACTTCGAACGGCCAGAAATAGACTTCGCGCAGGGTGGCTTCATCGACGACCACGTTCATGGTCCGCCGATCGGTTTCTGAATCGTTACAGACCATATGTTTGACGATGCAGCCCACTCCCTGGCGCTGAACGCCGTCGATCCACGCCGCGCCCAGCTCGGCGATATGCCGCGGGTCTTCGCCAAAAAGCTCAAACGCGCGGCCGGCAAGGGGGCTGCGCAACAGGTTCAGGTTAGGCGCCAGCAGCGCCTGCGTCCCGGTGCGCAGCGCCTCCTGACCGATGACGCCGCCCACCCGGCTGACCAGCTGGCGGTCCCAGCTGGCGCCAAGCGCCAGCCCGCAGGGGCTGAGCAGGGCAATATCCCGCTCGTCAACCCGGCCGCCGGTGATCCCCATCGGGCCATCGGACAAGGTGACCGATCCCAGCGTGGAGTGCGGGATAGGGTGGGTAGACCACATCCCCATCCCGGCGGTGAGCCGTACTTTTTCGGCAACGCTAAGCGACAGACTGAGCGCAGGCATCGGCATGTCTCCGTAAGAGGGCGTCAGGGGTGAAGGCCAGCGACTGTTCGGCTACGGTGGCCAGCGCGCGCTGGACCGCGTCGTCGGTGCAGCGGCCCTCGCTGTCGAACAGCGACACGCCGGCGGTGTTGAGGGTTACCCCCAGCGGGGTCGGCCAGCCGCGCAGGGCATGAACGATACCGCGCATGGCGCCGAGGGTGGTGTTGCACCCCTGCCAGCCGGCGGCGGTAACGATGCAGCCCACCGCCCGGCCATCGAGATAGACCCGGCTGTCGCCGCGCAAATCTTCCAGCAGGTCGATGGCGTTTTTCACCAGGCCAGACACGCCGCCGTGGTAGCCCGGCGAGGCCAGCAGAATGCCGTCGGCCTGGCGCACGGCTTCCACAAACGCTACCTCCTGCGGCGTGCGGGTGGTCACTTCCGGGTTAAACGGCGGCAGGGCCGCCAGTTCAGCGCCGCCGAACAGCTGGGTTTGCGCGCCGAGCGTGCGGGCATGGGCCAGCGCGGCGGCGAGGGCGCGCTCGGTGCTGGAGCCCGGGCGGGTAGTGCCGCCGATACCGATCAGCAGCGGCGGGCGCGAGAAAACAGGCTTATTCATAGCAGGATCTCCCGGTCGGATTAGCGAAAGCGCGGCAGGATCTGGTCCGCGAACAACGAGATCGACTGCTGGCTCAGGCGCAGGCGCTCCTCGGTCAGCGGGCCGTTGGTGAAGCCGAGCAGCACGTTGCCGATGCCCAGCTGCTGGTGGCGTTCCAGCTCCTCGGCGACGGTCTCCGGGCTGCCGTACAGGCACCAGGTTTTGATCCACTCTTCGCTGAAACAGTCCGGATGGCGGTGCAGCGTAACGCCGCTAAACTCTTCCGCCCGCTTGTTGTACTCATATTCCCGGTCGATGGCCTGCTGGTACCAGCCCATGATCTGCAGCATCTCCTCGCGGGCCTGCTCGTCGGTGGGGGCGATATGGACGCACTGCCAGGTATGGGTGGTCCACGAGAGGCAGTGGTTCACCACCTCGTCGCTATGGCCGGCGTTGAGCAGGGCATCGCGGTAGCGGGTGAAATAGTGGGTCAGCTGGCCAAACGGATCGTTGCTGGCCGGGATCGGCGGAGTAAACGCGGGTATAAAGGCCGGCCAGCCGTTGTCGGCGGCGCGCTGCATGCTGGTTTCACGCAGGGCCACCGGCATGATGCGGTTAAACGGTTTTTGCCAGGGGGCAGGAACGATGCGCTGGACCACCGCGCCCTTATAGTGGCCGGTCTCGAAGATGATCGGATCGTCTTCAATGTTTTTCTCCCACAGCCGCTGGACCAGATCGAGGTTCTCCTGCAGCAGGCTGGAGGCGTCCTTGTAGTTCACGCCAAAGCCGATCATCTCTTCCGGCGTGGTGCCGCTGCCGATGCCCACCAGCAGGCGGCCTTCGGTGAGTTGATCCAGCAGGTTAACGCGCTCGGCGAAGCGCACCGGGTGGTGCAGCGGGACGGTGGTGACTGACATGCCAAAGTGGATCTTTTTCAGCTGTCCCGCCAGGTATGCGGCGAAGACAAACGGATCGCTGGACATCGGCGCATAGCCGGTAAAGTGATGGTCTGGCATAAAGACCGCATCGAAACCGCGATCTTCGGCCTGGCGCGCGTGATCGATCAGTGACTGCATCACGAAACGATCCTGCTCGGGGGCAGTGGAACGGCCGACGAGGAAAACAGAGAAACGCATAGCAACTCCTGGGTTGTGTGGTGGTTGTTATTATTAAATGGAACTAGAATTATGATTCTAATTGTTTATCAAAGAATGAAAATGACCGCCATCACACTTTTGCCACATGGCCCACAGGTGAGTCGGGCGGGTAATTTGCAGCGCGGTTGCTAACTGCAATACACTGCGGGGGTTTTCTATGGATAAAGAGGTGAGAACTGCGATGACCGATCTTCCCGCGATGCGCCAGCCGAAACAGGACCGGAGCCGGGTGGCGCTGGAGCGGCTGATGGCCGCCAGCCGTGAAATCCTGCATGAAGGCACCTTTGAGCTGCTGACCATTGCTGAAATCAGTAAACGCTCGGGCGTTTCTGTCGGCTCGATTTATGCCCGCTTTGGCGGCAAAGAAGATCTGTTTATCGCCGTCATGATGGAGGTGATGCAGGAGCTGGACGCCGAATGGCAGCAACTGATCCAGCAGCTGCACGCACGCAATCTGCCGCTGCGCCAGCGGCTTCCGGCGCTGATGGATGTCCAGGCGGAGTATCTGCGCCGCCATGCCGGGATCCTGCGGCCGTTTATGGCGCGGGCGGATGATGAGCGCGTGGCGGGGATTGGTAAAGCCGCTTATCAGAAAAACGAACAGACCTTTATCGACCAGCTGCTCGATGCCGCGGCGGAGATCCGCCACCCCGAGCCGGAACAGGCCGCCCGCTTCTGCTTTACGGTTTCGTATGCCGCGCTGGCCCGCTTCCTCGGCCTGGGGTCGGCGGCAGAAGCTGCCGGTGAGGGCGACTGGGAACAGCTCAAACGCCATCTGGGCATGATGTGTCTGAGCTATCTGGTCACCCCCGTCGAGGCCGGCTAAGCCGCGGGATCTTACTTCGCTAACTGCCAGGCGCTGGCCTGCTTATGCTGACGCAGGCGCTGGCTATGACGGGAGAAGGTATAAAGAAATATCGCGGCGGCCAGAACCAGCGCCGCGATGCCGAGCGTCAGGAAGGCGCTCAGCACATCGTTCCCGGCCCGAAGGCGGATCGCGCCGACAATAATCGGGCTGACGAACATGCCCGCGAAGAAGGCCCCGGACCAGGCGCCCATCGCCCGGCCGCAGTAGGCGGGCGGAATCAGCGACCCTACCCAGTAAATCATCGCGTTAATCGCCATTCCGGCCCCCAGCTGCTGGATGGCGGAGCCGATCCCCATGGCGATCACCGTCCGCGATTCGCCCACCACCAGCATCCCGATCCCCATCAGGCAGAGCATGATGGCGAGCACGCGCTCCGGCGTATAGCGGCGGGAGACCAGACCGAACAGCAGCGAACCGACAGGTACGGCGAGGCTGACCAGCGACATAATCAGGCCGATACGCTGCGGAGTGGCATTTTGCAGAGTATGAAAGGCGTTGGCGCCATTGATGGTGTACACGTAATAAATGATGGCGCAGACAAACGTCAGCACGCTGAGGGTGATCACTCGCGGCCACGGAAACTGATTATGCTGCGCCGCCTGGGCAGCGTGCTGCGGACGGGCCGCCTGAGCCGGTTCGAACATCCAGAAGTACATCGCCAGGAACAACAGGATGGCGACAAAGTAGATCATAAAGGCGCCGTTCCAGCGCAGGGCGGTCAGATAGCCGGAGCTGGCCAGCACCAGCACCGCCAGCGCCGGGCCAATTACCCCCTGCACCGTCAGCCAGAAGCGGCGCTGTTTGTCGTCAAAGTAATCGATCAGCATGGTGTTAGCGATGGTCAGCACTACCGCCTCCGCCAGTCCGACGCCGAGGCGGCTGCAAAAGATGCCGGTCAGGGAGGTGATGTAGAGCGGCATTGTGCCGCAGATGCCATACAGCAGCGTGGCGCTGAGCAGCAGTTTACGGCGGCCAAATTTATCCGCCAGCCAGCCGGTGCAGGGCCCGGCGATGGCGATCACCAGACCGGGCGCGGTGAGCATCAGCGGTACCAGGGTTTCGACATAAGGCACGCCGGCGAAGTGCTGGATCAGCGTCGGGACCGCCGGCGCCAGGGAAACGATCGCCAGGATGGGTAGAAAGGCGGTCAGGGCGATGATGATGCCCTGGATCGCGCCGGCTTGCGGCGCGTGGGGCGGATTCAGGCTATGGCTCACGACGTTCTCCTTTTATCGCGCGGGTCGCCTGTCGTCGGCGGTGGCGCGGTTTTTTAGTATGCAGGTCAGGGATACAGGTGGCGGCGGGAATCGCCGCGGATTTAAGAGTAGGAGCAGGAACGGCGCGGGGAAAAATTGTGATTACGTATGTGATCCATCACAAACAAAAATACCATTGAGTTGTTGTGGTTTTGCGGCAATAAAAAAGGCGACCGATGTCGCCTTTCGCGGGGAACCACCCGGTAAGCCAGAGGCGCTACAGCAGCCGCGCCACGATATCATCCGCGGCGAGGATCGCCAGGGCGACGCTGGTCAGCGTCGGGTTGCAGGCGGTTGAGGTGGGGATCACGCCGTTGCCGCCGACGTACAGATTGTGAAAATCCCAGACCCGCGAGTGGCGATCGGCCACGCTGCTGCCGTCGTTTGCTTCTCCCAGGCGACAGGTTCCCTGGTAGTGCAGCGAGGTGCCTGCCGGCAGGATAATGGCTTCTCCACCGGGCGCCACGCGGCCCAGCGCGACGCCGACGCGTTTGGTCACCGCCACCGCCTGCTGTAACCGGCGGCGATCGCCGTCGGTTAACTGGTAGTTCAGCTGCATTTTCGGCAGCCCTACGGCATCGGTGTCATCGCTGAAGACGATCCGATCCTCCTCGCGTAGCTCCTTAGCGAGAAACAGCCCCAGACCGACCACCGGCTTCGTCGGGCTCCCCGGCGGCTGGGTAAAGGCGATCGGTGAGGTATCCATCTGCATCAGCTGACCGTGGAACGGGAAATCGGGCTCATGAAACGGCAGCCAGGTGACGCCGGAGACATTGTCCCGTCCGTCGCGCACCGGGTTGGCCTGCGCGGCGACGGCAGGCGGGGCGTCCACTTCAATCAGGGCGATCACCTGTGGCTGATCGTTGAGCCAGCGGCCCAGCGCCCGCGGGCGGATGCCTGAGGCGTACAGCAGTTGTGGGGTGCGCAGCGCATCGGCGGCGACCACCACCGCTTTGGCCGTCACCACGTACTGTTCACCGCTGCGCAGATCGCGCATCTCCGCTCCGCGGGCGACGCCGTTCTCGCTGAGGATCCGGGTGCACAGGGTGGCGGTGCGGATCTCCACCCCGCGCTGGCGGCGGGTCTCTTCCTCCGCCAGCTCGCCGAGCACCGCGTCGACGCCGGACCAGCGCGGTTTGCCCTCCGGCGTCGCGGCGCAGGCCAGCGGCATAGGCTGCGCCAGCCGCGCCGGGGGACGGTCGCTGGCGAAGTGCTGGTTAAGGGCATCGACGATTTGCCGGCCGATGGCGGTGGCCGGAAATCCTTCGCGGGTCACCTGCAGATAATGCTCTGCCGATTCCCAGGCGTCAGCCATCTCTCGGGGATCGAGAAAAGGAATGACTTCGCTGCCGCCCGGCCGCGGACAGGCGCAGGTCCAGTGGACGCCCATGCCGCCGAGGTTAGTGGAGAGCGCTGCAGCCGGCATGCCGCTGTGGGGCGACGCCGGGTCGAGGAGGTGGGTGCCCGGCCGCGCCTGCAGAGCGTCTGCCGGCAGGCTCTCCGGCAGGGCGGCCAGCGGAAACGCCCGGGCGCTGGCGTACGCCGCTTCCCGCTGCTCAGGCGCCAGGTTACGGATATTGACGCCGGTCGCGGGGGTCAGCGCTTCGCCAGCCTCCACCACCAGGATCCGCGCGGCGCTGCGATCGGCAATTCGGCGGGCAAAGGCGGCGCCCACCGGGCCGCTGCCAATAATCAGTACATCGATGTTTTCATCCATATCAGTTCTTACCTTTTATTGTTCTCCGGGCGTATGCCCGTTGCAGGTGTACAGAAAATAGGTACTACAGCCTGGTGCGTCCTGATAAATGGTTCCTCATG
Source organism: Klebsiella sp. HMSC25G12 (assembly GCF_001807705.1). Lineage (NCBI taxonomy): Bacteria > Pseudomonadati > Pseudomonadota > Gammaproteobacteria > Enterobacterales > Enterobacteriaceae > Klebsiella > Klebsiella sp. HMSC25G12. Next base: position 88,858 of record NZ_KV789926.1, read on the forward strand.
ATAGCAGCCATTGCCGGACGCGATAGGTCATGGCTTACCCGCCGGGGGAAGCACTGAGGCGGGCAGCAGGCGGCTGAGGGCGGCAATCGCCAGCAGGATCAGGGCGCCAAGGGTCAGCAGGGTGATAAAGGCCCCGCGCCAGGCCTCCGGTGCGGAGGCGCTTTGCGCCAGATAGAATCCGCCGAGGGTCGCCATGCCGAGGGCGGCGCCAAACTGCTGGCCGGTGCGAAATAATCCCGACGCCGCGCCGGCGTGGGCCACCGGTATCGCCGCCATAGCAAAGGCCGGCAGCGGGGCGGAGATAAGCCCCATCCCACAGCCGCACAGGCCGAACCCAAGACCCAGCGCGGTCAGCGGCAGCGTCCCCGGCGCTGCGGCGATCCCGTAGCCCATCAGCAGTAGGCCGCTCATCTGTACCGCCACCCCAACCAGCGTCACGTTGCGCCCAAGACGAAGTGACAGCCGGCGTCCAGCGACGGCGATGGAAAACATCGCCCCAAGCGCGAAGGGGATATGCATCAGGGCAGTGTGGAACGGGCTGAAGCCCAGTCCGCTCTGCAGCACCAGCGCGGTGGCCAGCAGCAGCGAGGCGGTGGTCAGCTGATAGAGCAGGGTGATGATAATCCCGGCGCGAAAAAAGCGGTCGCGCAGTACGGCTGGCGGCAACAACAGCGTGCCGCCCCGGCGTTCGCGTCCCAGCAGATGGCGCCAGAGGAGTGACACCGTGATGACCGACAGCAGCGGCGGCAGCACCATCCAGGCCGGCCAGCGCAGGGCGGGGCCTTCGATCAGGGTGAGCAGCAGCGCGCCGCCGCCCACCACCGCCAGCAGGGTTCCCAGCGGATCGATGCCTTTCGCCTCCGGGCTGCGCACCGCCGGGAGCACCCGCCACGCCAGAGCGACGGCGATGGCGATCACCGGCACGTTGATCAAAAAGATCGGCCGCCAGCTGAGGCCGAAAAGATTGCTTTCGATGATGATCCCGCCAAGTACCGGGCCGAGGATCCCGGCGGCGCCGCCGAGCAGGCCGAAAATACTCATCACCCGAAAACGCTCGTGCGGGCGATACAGAACCTGCATCAGGGAGAGGATTTGCGGGCCCATCATCGCCCCGCTGGCCCCCTGCACAATACGCATCGCGACCAGCATTTCCGGGCTGGTGGCCAGCCCGCAACCGGCCGACGCGGCGCCAAACGCCAGCAGGCCGCTAATGAACATCCGCCGGTAGCCATACAGATCGCCGAGACGGCCGCCGGTAAGCAGCAGAATGGAGAAAAAGAACAGGTAGCCGGTGACCACCCATTCGATTTGCCGCGGGCTGGCGAGCAGGTCGCGCTGTACCACCGGGATGGCGACATTGATGATTGAAACGTCGATGATCTCCAGCACCAGCGCTATCGAAACCACCAGCGTGGCCAGCGTGCGCTGCCGTTCGCTGGTGTAGGGAGGCGCCTGAACTGTGGCCGCCGAAGCGTTATTGAGCATGATGTACCTTCAGATTTAGTTAAATACTTGTTAAATAATATTGACAATTTATAGCAATCAGAGATTAGAATTAGAGCACTCATTCTGGTTATGCCGCGTCAGATCCTGCCGTTGACCGATAAGCCAGAGGGGAAGGCGTCACACTGCCGCTCAGAAACAGAATAAGAATTCTTATTCTAATTTTGTTTGTTTTGATCTGGCAAGTAGAGAAGGGGGTCGGATGTATTTGTCCGCATGTATTGAATGGCTGTTTCGTGAAGAGTATCCCGATTTCAGCGATCGGGTCCGGGCGGCGAAAGCGCAGGGATTCAGCCACGTTGAGTTTCACCTCTGGCGCGATAAACCGCTGGCAGCGCTGGCGCAGGCGCTGGAGGAGACGGGCGTGACGCTGTCTAGCTTCGTGGTGGAGCCCCGGCGCAGCCTGGTGGATCCGGCGGAGCATGAGCAGTTTCTGGCTGCAGTGAGCGACAGCCTGGCGGTGTCACGTCAGCTGGGGTCGCCACCGCTGGTGGTAGCCTCCGGCTTCAGTCGTGAAGGGGTCGATATTGCCGAGCAGCGGGCGCAGGCGGTCCACATCCTGCGTCAGGCAGCGACGCTGGCGGAAGCCGCCGGGGTCACCCTGCTGCTGGAGCCGCTCAACACCCGCATCGATCATCCGGGGATGTTCTTAAACGATACCCGGCTGGCGCTGGATATTATCGAGGCGGTCGACAGCCCACGGCTGCAGCTGCTGTTTGATGTCTATCACTCGATGGTAATGGAAGAGGAGATGGAGGAGGTGCTCGGCGGCAGAATGCATCGGGTGGGGCACGTGCAGATAGCCCAGGCGCCGGATCGCAACGAACCGGATCCGCGCAGCGGCGAGTGGCCAGCGCTGATCGCCAGGCTGCAACGGCTGGGCTACAACGGGGCCATTGGTCTGGAGTATAAACCGTCGCTGCCCGCAGCGGCCTCGGTGGCTCGCGCCCGCGAAGCGACCGGCTTATCCTGTTAAACAACTTACCTGGTACTTTTATGACTCAGAAAATAAAACGCGGCGTCAGCCTGTATAGTTTTCAGAATGAGACCTACCTCGGCAAAATGTCACTCGATCAGGCGATCGGTCACTGCGCGGCGTTCGGCGCCCGCGGCATTGAAGTCGTCGGCGAACAGACCTTCGCCGGCTGGCCCGAATGCGGTATGCCGGAGGCGGCGATCGCCGACTGGCATCGCCTGATGCAGCGCCATGATACGGTGCCGGTATGCCATGACTTTATGCTCGACTATAAGCGATATAAAGACCGGCCGATGCCGTTTGACGAGCAGGTGCGCAGCGTACAAAACGACATCGACTTTGCCGCCCGGCTGGGCATGCGCTATATCCGCTCCCTGGTTTCCGTGGCGCCGGAGGTGCTGGTGGCGGCGGCACCTTATGCGGAAGACAAAGGGATCACGATTCTGCTGGAAGTGCACGCCCCGCTGCATTTCGATCATCCGTGGATTATTCGCCATGCCGAAGCCTATGAAAAAGCCCATACCCGGGCGCTGGGTTTCCTGCCGGATATGGGGATGTTTTTAGCCCGCTTCCCGCGGGTGTGGAAAGAACGCTTTATTCGTAACGGTTGTCCCCAGGCGGCGGCGGACTTTATTGAGAAAGCCTATGAAGACCGGACGCTCAGCGAATACGTGATCCTGGATGTGATGCAAAAATGGGGGCCGGGCCCGCAGCTGGCGATGGCGGAAACCCTGCGCCACAACGCGGCGTTCGAGCCGAAGCGGATGCTCGATTTTATGCCGCGGATCCACAACATCCATGCCAAATTCTATGAGATGACCGACGAGATAACCGAGTGGTCGATTCCCTACGATGAGATCTTCCGCGTGCTGCAGAAGGGTGGCTATGAGGGATATGTGTGCTCCGAGTACGAAGGTAACCGCTGGGTGGAAGACGCGCAGGAGGTGGACAGCCTGGAGCAGGTCCGCCGCCAGCAGCTGATGTTCTGCCGCCTGTTAGATGAAACCCCACCCCCGGCGCTGCTGGGCCAGTAAGGAGCATTATCATGTTTGATCAGCATATTATCTGCCGTGAAGGGTTCGACAACGTCACCCGCGACGGGGAAATTATCGGCGTGCGCTTTTTGGCTCGTCTGCCTTACTACCGTGGCCTGGGGCTGTCGATGGTGGAAGATATCGCCGTGACCCTCAACGGCGAAGCTATCCCACGGCAGGCGATCCGCCTGGCGCTGCGCGGCCGGGAGTGGACGCTCGACGAGCTGGAGAGCGTCTACGATGACCGGTGGAACTTCGGCGAAAAGGCCACCATCACCGTACTCAAACCAGGCGGCCTGCCGGCCGGATGGCATCGCCTGAAGGTGGCCGAGAGGCTGCGGATCTCTTACCTGCCGTTTGTGCCGGTGACCACCTTTGAAACCGAGCTGGAATTAACGGCCTAACACCCCGCAGGATCCGCTGCCGTTATGGCAGCGGATTTCTATAACACGGGGCAGCCACTGGGGAGCGGTGAGGCGATTGCCGTTCAGGAAAACCGGTACGGAAGGGCGCGTTTTCTCAGCCTGCCTTTGCCGACGAAATCAGAAAATTTACTTCGCAGGCTAACCGCAGATTGCTTCAAAAAAATTCCCGTATTTGTTATATTGTTGTTCATTGATTATTCACCTCTGCGGTGCCAAAAAGAACAAGATTCACCGCAACCCAGGACAATACCATGTTAGATTACCGCTTCCCGACAGCTTTGCAGATGGTTCTCAGCGTAGCAATGGCGGAGCAGATGGGTGAACGTTCGACGAGTGCGATTCTGGCCTACGGCCTGGAAGCGAACCCGAGCTTTATCCGTAAACTAATGGTTCCGCTTACTCGTGACGGCATCATCGTCTCCACGCTTGGCCGCAACGGCTCTATTCATCTTGGCCGCCCGGCGGACAAGATCACCCTGCGTGATATCTATCTTTCGGTTATTGAAGATAAAAAGCTGTGGGCGTCGCGTCCTGAAGTTCCGGCTCGCTGCGTGGTCAGCGCCAACGCCTGTTGGTACTTCAAATCGATTGCCGATGAAGCAGAGCAGGCTTCGCTAAACGTCCTTGCTCGTCACACCGTGGCCAGCGCGCTGGAGGCGGTCAAAAATGGCGATAGCAGCGGCTGCGACCCGGTGCCGGAAATGATCGCCCGCTTTAAAAAAGCGCATTAATCATTTTCTGGTGACGAAAAAAAACCGCCTTCAAATGTGAAGGCGGTTTTTTGTTATCTGCTGCAGGCTAGGCGGGCAGATCCTCCTGGACCGGCTTCCTGCGGGTCACCAGTTTCCGCAGCGTCACGTAAAACACCGGCGTCAGGAACAGACCAAACAGCGTCACGCCCAGCATCCCGGAGAACACCGTGATCCCGGTGACACCGCGGACTTCCGCTCCTGCACCGTGGCCGAGGATCAGCGGAATGGTCCCGGCGATAAAGGCGATGGAGGTCATCACGATCGGGCGCAGACGCAGGCGGCATGCCTCCAGCGCCGCTTCCATGATGCCTTTCCCCTGGATCTCCAGCTCGCGGGCAAACTCGACGATCAGAATGGCGTTTTTACAGGCCAGGCCCATCAGGACCACCAGACCCACCTGCACGAAGACGTTGTTATCGCCCCCGGTCAGCCAGACGCCAAACAGCGCGGAGAGCATCGTCATCGGTACGATAAGGATCACCGCCAGCGGCAGGGTCCAGCTTTCATACAGTGCGGCCAGCACGAGGAACGCCAGCAGCACCGCCACCGGGAAGACGATCAGCGCCGTGTTGCCCTGGGTGGCCTGCTGGAAACTCAGATCCGTCCACTCAATATTCATCCCATTCGGCAGGATCTGCTTCGACAGCTCCTCCAGATGCGTCATCGCCTGTGAAGAAGAGAGGACCCGCGGATCGGCATCGCCAATCAGGTCCGCCGCTGGATAACCGTTGTAGCGGATCACCGGATCCGGCCCGTAGGTGGTACTGATATTCACCATACTGCCGATCGGCACCATTTCGCCCTGATTATTGCGGGTGCGCAGATTAGCAATATCTTCCACGCTCTCGCGGAATGGCCCATCGGCCTGGGCCATCACGCGCCAGGTACGCCCGAACTGGTTAAAGTCATTGACATAAGACGAGCCGAGATAGGTCTGCAGCGTGCCGAACAGATCGGTTAGCGACACCCCCTGCGCTTTCGCCTTATCGCGATCGACCTGCACGTCCAGCTGCGGCACGTTAGCCTGGTAAGTCGAGATCGGGAAGTGCATCCCTGGCGTCTGCATAATCGCCCCGGACATCGCATTCACCGCGCTTTGCAGCGCGCCATAGCCCAGCCCACCGCGATCCTGGATGTACAGGGAGTAGCCGGAACCCTGACCCAGTCCTAAAATCGGCGGCGGCAGGATGGAGAAGCCAAAGCCCTGCTGGATTTGCGCGATTTTGGCGTTGATCTCCGCGTTAATTTCCGCCGCCGTGTGTTTGCGCTGGTCGAACGGTTTCAGGCCAAAAAAGACCGTCCCGGTATTCGGCGTGTTGGTGAACTGCAGCGCGTTAAGCCCCGGGAAAGCGACCGCATAATCGACCCCTTCGGTATTCATCCCGATCTCGCTCATTTTGCGGATCACCGCGTCGGTGCGCGCCAGCGACGAACCTTCCGGCATCTTCACGCCGCCAATGAGATACAGCTTATCCTGGGTGGGAATAAACCCGCCGGGGACGACTTTAAACATCACCCCAGCGGCGCAGAGCAGCAGCAAATACACCACAAACACCGCGCCACGGCGTCCGAGGGTTTTGCTCACCAGTCCCTGATAGCCGTTCGAGCTGCGCAGGAAAAAGCGGTTAAATGGACGGAAAATCCAGCCAAACAGACGATCGATCAGCCGGGTAGGGAGGTCTTTCTTCGCGCCGTGCGGCTTTAACAGCAGGGCCGCCAGCGCCGGGGAGAGCGTCAGCGAGTTGATGGCCGAGATCACCGTCGAGATGGCGATGGTCACCGCGAACTGTTTGTAGAACTGGCCGGTGACCCCAGAGAGAAACGCCATCGGCACGAACACCGCACACAGCACCAGCGCAATGGCGATAATCGGCCCGGAGACCTCACGCATCGCCTGATGCGCCGCGGCAAGCGGCGCAAGCCCCTCTTCGATATTACGCTCAACGTTCTCCACCACCACGATGGCGTCGTCCACCACGATACCGATAGCCAGTACCAGCCCGAACAGGCTCAGGGTATTCAGCGAGAAGCCCAGCAGATAGAGAATGCTGAAGGTCCCTACCACCGATACCGGCACCGCGATCAGTGGGATAATCGACGCGCGCCAGGTCTGCAGGAACAGGATCACCACCAGCACCACCAGCACCACTGCTTCCAGCAGCGTCTGCACCACCGCGCGGATGGAGTCGCGCACGAAAACCGTCGGGTCGTACGGCGCCGCCCATTTCATATCTTCCGGGAAGCGGGTGGCCAGCTCGGCCATTTTGGCGCGTACCGCGTTCGACAGATCGATGGCGTTAGCCCCCGGCGACTGGAAGATACCGATCCCGACCGCATCCTTATTGTTGAGCTGGGAACGCAGCGCATAGCTGCCGGAACCCATCTCGATGCGCGCCACGTCGCGCAGGCGGACCAGCGAGCCGTCCTGCGCCGTTTTCAGAATGATATTGCCAAACTCTTCTTCGGTATGCAGACGGCCCTGGGCGTTAATGGAGATCAGGAAATCGCTCTCCTGCGGCAGCGGCTCGGCACCAAGCTGTCCGGCAGACACCTGGACGTTTTGCTCCTGCATCGCCGTCACCACATCCGAGGCTGTCAGACCGCGGGCCGCGACCTTATTGGGATCCAGCCAGACGCGCATCGCATATTCACCGGAGCCAAAAATCTGGATCTGGCCGACGCCGGGCAGGCGCGCCAGCTCATCCTTCACTTTCAGCGTGGCGTAGTTGCGCATATACAGCGAGTCGTACTTACCGTTTGGCGAAAACAGATGCACCACCAGGGTCAGCGTCGGAGACTGTTTCTGGGTGGTGATGCCCAGACGGCGTACATCCTCCGGCAGACGCGCTTCCGCCTGCGCGACCCGGTTCTGCACCTGAACCTGCGCCTGATCCGGGTCGGTACCCGGGCGGAAGGTGACGGTGGTGACCAGCACACCGTCGGAGCCAGCGACCGATTTCATGTACATCATGTTTTCAACGCCGTTGATCGCTTCCTCCAGCGGCGTCGCCACGGTCTCGGCAATCACTTTCGGGTTGGCGCCGGGATACTCCGCGCGCACCTGGACGCTCGGCGGGACGACGTCCGGATATTCGCTCACCGGCAGCAGCGGGATAGCGATTAACCCGGTGATAAAAATTAAAATCGACAGCACCGCGGCGAAAATCGGCCTGTCGATAAAAAAGCGGGAAAAGTCCATGTGTTGGATTCTCTGATTAGGGATCAGTTGAGGGCGGCGCTGGTGGTCATGGCAACGGTTTTGGCATTCACCGGCATACCCGGCATAAATACTTTTTGTAACCCGTCGACGATGACGCTATCCCCAGGGTTCAGCCCCTTCTGAACGATGCGTAAACCGTCTGCCAGACGCCCCGGGGTAATATCACGTCGCTGCGCTTTACCATATTTATCAACGATATAAACGTATTTACGGTCCTGATCGGTCAGTACCGCTTTGTCGTCGATCAGCGTGGCTTTGAACTCCGCGCTGCCCGGCAGACGCACGCGGGCAAACAGCCCCGGTGTGAACAGACGCTGAGAGTTATCCAGCAGCGCGCGCATGCGGATGGTGCCGGTACTCGGCGTTAACTGATTATCGAGAAAATCCACTTTGCCCTGATGGGGGTAGCCCTCCTCGCCAACCAGGCCAATCTCCACCGGGAGCGCCTGATTATCGCTGGACGCGCCTTGCCCGCGGCGGGCGAGGTTTTGATAGTGGAGGTAGGTTGACTCGTCGACGTCAAAGTAGACGTACACCGTCTTCTGCGAGACCAGAGTGGTGAGCACGCTGGCGGTGTCGCCCGCGGTGACCAGGTTACCGCTGGTGATCAGCGCCCGGCTGGCGCGGCCGTCAATAGGGGCGGTCACTTTGGTGAAGTCGAGGTTAAGCTGCGCGGCATCCACCGCCGCCTGCGCGGCGCGAATATCAGCCTGCGCCTGAACCGCGGCTGACCGGCGCTGCTCCCACTCTTCACGGGAGACAAGATTGGTATGGACTAATTTATCGGTGCGGTTCGCCTCGCTTTGCGCCAGGCTGGCCTGCGTTTTGGCTCTCGCCAGCGTCGCCTGCGCCTGCTCCAGCGCGGCGCGATAGGTTCTGTCATCTATGGTGAACAGCACCTGGCCCTTTTTCACCTCCTGACCGTCGGTGTAATTCACTTTATCAATATATCCCGAGACGCGAGGGCGAAGCTGAACGCTCTCCACCGCTTCAATGCGACCGTTAAAACTATCCCACTGACTGATCGACTTCACCAGCACCTTAGCGGCGCTGACCGTCGGGGCGGGAGGCGCGGCATTTTGCGCGACGCTGTCGTCGCAGCCGACGAGCAGAAAGGAGAGCATCATCGCGCCGAGCGCGGTCAGGTGAATGTTTCCCCAGGTTTTTTGCAGGCTCATTATTTTTATTCCGGTAATTGTAGCCGCCGGGCAAGACGCAGCGTGAGAGGCCGCGCCACTTCCTTTGTCCGGGCTGGCTTAAGGCTATTTGTGTCGATCATCGCCACAAAACTGTAACAATTTCGAATACACTATCGCGGCGATTGTAGGAAGGCGCTTAACTAAGTGCAAGAATAATTGTTGCACTTTATGTGCGGTCCTGGCTGGAGACAAAAACCGCGATCCCGGCGTGGATTTAAATGTAACAATAAAACTTGCATTTTGTGTAAAAACAGGCCACCTTTAAATGCAACTGACAAAGATGCTTTTAACCGGCTGCGCGGAGGTAACATGATGAACACTGGCGCCATCATTCAGGATCTGATCGACTGGATCGACAACCATCTTGATAGCCGTCTGGATATTGACACCGTTGCCCGACGATCCGGCTATTCGAAGTGGCACCTGCAGCGGATCTTCAAAGAACATACCGGGCAGCCCCTCGGAGAATATATTCGGGCGCAAAAGCTGCAAAAGTCGGTCGAACGCTTAGCCCACAGCAACGAGCCGATCCTCAACGTGGCGATCGCCCTCGGCTTTGACTCCCAGCAATCCTTCAACCGCAGCTTCAAGCGCCAGTATGGCCAGGCGCCCGGCGTCTGGCGCCGGAGTATCAGCCGCTCTGCAGGGCAGGCATCTCGTCAGTGATCTTCATGACCGGGGAGGATCAGTCCTGACCCGGTCCATGATCAAATTTGCTGCCTTTGCCGATGGCATAGAACTGCCCGCCTGCGACATAGTGAACGGTCCGCAGCTCGTCCGGCGCATCATCAAAAATCCAGTGTCCGTTACGGAATACCCGATCATCGCTCCAGGCGGCGACGATATCGCCCAGAAACAGATTGTGCTGTTGCTGAATGTCCGGGTAGGGCATCACTTTGCACACCAGCCAGCCCGCGCAGCCTGCCACGAGGGGGATGTCGAACCCCGGCTGATAAATGAAGGGGATGGAGTCATTTTTATCCGGCGCGTCGGCATAGCTGCGCCCGCCAGCGTAGAGGACGGTTGCCATCTGGCTGACTACGGGGATCTGCACCACGAAATAGCCGCTCTTTTCCACCAGCTGACGTGTGAAGGCCTGGGGGCCGATATAGGCCACCACTTTTCGCTCGCCTGCCAGCCCAACCCAGGCGGCTGACATGACATTTTCGACGCCATCATATTTTGCGGAAATCATGGTGGTGGACCCGACCTGCAATAAACGATAGGCCTTACTTAATTCGACAGGCTGAACGGACATGGTTTTTCCTTTATGCGTGTTATTTAACGTTATGATTCTCTGGATATTTATTGAGGGCATGGCCATTTTGGGCCCCTCACGCGATACCCATAGCGCAACGATACGCCAGGCTATTAAGCGCAAAAAGGTGCGTAAATTGTTTTCATTATTCATAATTAACGAATAATCATGCCGTCTGTCGGTAAGTTGCTTGCTTCAGGAGAGAAAGAAGGTGGATCGTATCCAGGCTATGCAGATGTTTATGCGCGTCGCGGAGGCAGGGAGCTTCGTGCGCGCCGCGGAAACCCTTTCCCTGCCTGCCTCCACTGTCACCAGTACCATTAAAAACCTTGAGCAATACCTGAAGGTGCGGCTGCTGAACCGGACCACAAGGCGCGTGAGTCTCACTCCGGAAGGGCTGCAGTATATGGCGCAGTGCCGGGAAATTCTCGCCCTCATCGAACATAGCGAATCCAGCCTGAGCGAGTCTGTCGCGCGGCCTCAGGGGCGCCTGCGGGTTGATATGCCCGCGGGCATCGCGCATTTCATCGTCATGCCGCATCTGCCGGACTTTTACCGGCGCTATCCCGATATCTACCTGATGATCGGCGTCAGCGATCGCCAGGTCGATCTGATTCAGGAAGGTGTCGACTGCGTGATACGCATGGGAGAGCTGAACAACTCCAGCCTGGTGGCCCGCCCTCTGGGCCGCTTTCGCTGGGTAACCTGCGCGTCGCCGGACTATCTCAGGGAATATGGCGTGCCGTCGTCACCGGAGGCGCTCTCTAAGCACCGGGCGGTGCATTATTTTTCCGGCCAGGCGAGACGGGCCGATGAGTTCCGCTTTGTTCGCCACGGCGAGACCTTTTCTGTACCCGTCAGCGGCAACGCCGCGGTGAATGAAACGGGGCTCTATATAAAAATGTGCCTGGCGGGCTTCGGGCTGGCGCAGCTGGCGGAGAATATCGTTGCTGACCATCTGCAGGAGGGGAGGCTGGTGGAAGTGCTGACGGACTGGCAGCCGCCCCCGGTACCCGTCACATTGCTCTATCCGCACCAGCGCTTTCTATCTCCCGCTGTGCGGGCGTTTGCTGAGTGGATGAGCGAGGTGGTCTGAGGGAGGTATTGCTTACGATATAGCACGTCGGGAGCCCCGCCAGGGAGGGGAGGGTTCCTGCAGAAATATCTGGTCTGCTGATGAATCGCTCGATATTCTGTAATGCTTTGTCTTTTTTGTGAACAGGAAAAAGTATGCTGAATACGCTACCCGATTTACACAGAAGTTTTGCAGAGCAACTGAAGCTTAAATTACAGTCTGATTCGCGGATCCACTCCCTTCTCGCTGGCGGCTCGTTTATCCATGGCGGGTTTGATCAATACTCCGATCTGGATTTTGTGGTGGTGGTCGACCCTCTCTATTATGACGAAATCATGGCTCAGCGTATGGCGTTCGCCGGAACGCTCGGCCATCTGCTGCATGCTTTCACCGGGGAACACGTCGGTGAGCCTCGCCTGCTGATCTGCCTGTTTGGCCCGCAACTTCTGCATGTCGATATGAAATTTATCACCCTGGACATGCTCACTCAGCGCGTTGAGGAGCCTGCCGTGCTATTTACCCGTGATAACGATGCTCTCGAGCGACAGCTGGCAAAATTTAGCGCGCACTGGCCGAACATGACGCCGGAGTGGTTTGAGTCCCGAGCCTGGATCTGGCTGCATTATGCCGTGGTTAAACTGGGCAGGGGCGAACTCTTCGAAGCGCTGGGGATGCTGTCTTTCTTCCGGGAACAAGTGCTGGGGCCGATGCTGTTCCGTCGCGCCAATCTACCGCAACGCGGCGTTCGCCGAATAGAAGCCCTCGGCATTGATCCCGATGGCCTGCTGACTTCCACCCTGGCAACGCACGATCGTCACTCCGTCGGGATTGCCATTCGAAGGGCTGCTGACGCTTATGTCACTCTGCGGGCTGATGCGCTGCCTGACAATATTGCAGACGATGCAGCGCGTCGGGCGGTCCTTGCCATGCTGGACGCGTATTCTGACAAGGGGTAAATCTATCTCTCCGGCCGCGGACGCGGCCGGAGTGTGAAAGGGTTGTGCGAGATGTTGTGGGTGGTCTTATCCTGAGAGGGGGGGCGGGTAATTGGTAGCGCGAAAACAACAGAGCTTTTCGTTGGGCCTACCAATGGGCCTAAAAGGTTCGGATTTAATGAGTTCTCTTCGGACGTCGTGGGACAAATTGAGGGCACAAAAAAGCCCGCAGGGCTTACGCCGTGCGGGCTCTTAGGACTTCATCGGATGACTCTGGTAATCACCGATGGAGAATTTTGGTGGAGCTGGCGGAGTCTGATTTAATATGTTAATTGTTTGTTTTTATTTAAATTTTATTGATTCAACTTTCATTGGTATACCTAAGCGTATACCAATGAAAGTTTTTATGAGCGCTTCATGAAGTTAAGTAGACCTGTTTTAGCATGGCTCACATTAAGAAAAAATCTTTTTACAGAAAACTGTTCACACTGTTCACTATATGTAATTTAATATAAATTTCAATAGGATAGGTGGTGAATAGTCAGTGAATAGTGAACACTTTACTGTTCACCTCTACGGGCTATAGGTACAAGCGTTATAGTCTGCTGTGAGCAAAAAGCTGATGTACTGTTTTGACCCTGAGCAGATATTCGCTAACGAAACGTGAAGCCGACCTTCGAATGCGAGTCGGCTTGAACGCTGGGTTAGATTTTTTGCCGTATGCATAAAGCGGGTTCTCCAAGTTGTACTCAGTCTCTCGCTCTGACTAAAGTGCATATGTTCGTAATGCGCCATTACTGCGTCTTGTGATGGTATGCAGACAATATTCGCAAGTAATATCCGCAGGTTCTTTTTTCTTAGGTATTTGCTCACCAAATACGGAGATTTAAAATGGCCGCTGACGACCCGCCTTCCTACCATACTCAATTTCCATTGAGCTCTCCTTAATGACTAATGCCGCATTCAGTTGCTTGTCTGTTGCTATGATTTGTCAGGCCCAATAAAAACTGCTTTTGAATATTCATCAGCAATGCTTTTAAATTCTTTTAGTAGCCAGAGTGACCCGTCAAAAGTCAGTATTGGGTAATGAGCAGTACATTCAAAAAAATCTTCTTCCAAAAGTTCTATACACTTCTCTTTATAAACATCATTATCTATTAGTCCATTGCTGTGCACCACCGCATTGCGCAGATCCTTCACTAAATCAACTACCTTTCTTCTATTTCGCCAGTCTTTGATAGTTATATTTTGCTTATTAAATACTGTGTTAATCAAAGCACTTAATTCTCCTGGCTTTTTAGACTTCTCATTTTTCACGTAGTGCTCGAATTCTTCATGAAAAAAACCCTCAAGCAATGAGTATGACATGACGATTGCTGTATCACTAATTGCAATTCTTGCAATCATGTCATTAGTAGCACTGAAAGATCCACATGGATGGTTTGTGACTTCTTTAAAGTTCTTGATCATGTTCGAGATAATCATCTCAATACCTTGAAAAGGTCTTGTTCCAGTCATGAATGTCCAATAGGCATAATCCAAATGCTGGTCTGGCTTAATTTGTTCCATAAATAAGACTCGAATTATATTTTAGTTTCGGAGTTTTTTACTTAACTATAGAAGACATACAATAGTTATGTCTAGTTCGCACTAATAGTGTATGAGCTTGTAGCTAGGAAGGCAAATTAGTTATTGCTATGTTTAGACACGTCTCAAATTTTTGATTTCATTCTTCGGTGAGTACAGAAGAAAAATGATCGAATTACCGCTTTGGAGCTGAGCAGTCTGATAACATTTGAGGGTGAAAAGTTTTTTCTGGGAAAACTGTTCACACTGTTCACTTGGTGTTTTTATTGTTTAATTTCATTATGTTATCTGGTGAACACTCAGTGAACAGTGAACACTTTACTGTTCACTCTGGCCGGTGAGCAGGCAAAAAAAGACCGGCAATGCCGGTCCGGGTAGGTTATGTTGCGGTGGGTTCATCGCACTTCGGCAGCCAGTCGGCGTTGCTTTCCTCCCTGAGGGCGAGATTGGTCTGCATCCCCTGATTTGTGCGGCGCTTCTCGTAATTCAGTCCGTACTCTTTCAGCATGGTTGAGAGTCCCTTGCCGAACATGGTCAGACTGAGCGCGTTCCTGTAGCCGTGGGCCTCCATGTAGACCAGATAGGCGTGATACAGATACAGGCGCGGCTGGCGCGGGATAATGTTCGCGTTCCCCATATACATCCCGTCCGGCTCCGGCAGCGCCTCCAGATAGCCGCAAAAATCAAACGTCGGGTCAGCGTCTCGTTTGATGCTCAGCGCCTCGTCGGAGTTCTGCTGCGACTGTAGCAGGGCGCGGGCGCTCATCGGGTCGCTGAACTGCTGCATTAACTGGCGGACAATCACGGCCAGCTCGCGGGCGATTTTATCCCTGAGCTGCGGGTCGCGCTCCTCCGGGGCTATCTGCTCCGGGAAGTGGATGATTACCCGGCGACGTGACACGCCGCCGCTGCGGTCGGTGAAGCGCATCGGGTTATTATTCACGGCCAGAATGACCGCCGGAATGTGCGTCGAGTAGGGATTCTGGTATTTCGGGTCAACGGAGACCGCATCGCCGCCGGTAATGGCCTTAAGTCCGGCACCGTCACCGCTCCATTTCTCCTGGTCTGGCAGACGAATAAGTGAGAAGCCTATCAGGGAGGCGCGCTTGCGCGGGTCTTCCAGCGTGTCGATATCGGCTGACGTAGCGTTATCCTCTCCGGCCAGCATCGTGGCGATTTCGGCGAGAATACTTTTCCCGCTGCCGCCGGGGCCGGTGACTTCGAGAAAGAGCTGCCAGTCGTAGCGGTTCGCCAGCACCATAAACAGCGCGGCCAGAATCACGTTACGTTTTGTCGGGTTGCCACTGGCCGCCCGGTCGAGCCAGCGCCAGAAGTTCGGCGCATGGGTCTCCAGCGTTTCGCCCTCCACCGGCGGGGTAAAATCCACGTCGCACAGGGTGCGCAGCCAGTGCGATTTGCTGTGCGGGCTGAACAGGCCGCTTTGGGTATCGAGTACCCCGTTGCGAAAACCAATCAGACGGCGTGCCGGTGCCTCCTGCTGCGGAATAATCAGTTTCAGGGTATCCACCACCGAGGCAATTCTCCCCGACGAGAACGGGGCGCGCAGGCGCTGAAACAGTCCGGCCACATCGCGGGCAAAATCAGACGGCGTTATCACCTTCCAGATGCCGTTTTCATAGCGGGACAGGAGCTGGCCGTTCGCATCGACGGCCAGCGCTTCGCCGTAATGCTCATGCACCCGCATTGCCTTATCGCTGGCGCTCATGGCGGTAAATTCCGCCTCGCTCATGGTGTCGAAGGGGCTTTGTGCCGCTGGCCGGATGGTGGCATAAATGGCTTTCCGTGTGGCGTCCTCCCCCTTCAGCATCATCGCATCATTCCAGTCACCGAACACCGGCGGCAGGGCGACAACGCCCTCACAGGCTGCTGCGGCTGCAGCGGCTTTAGTCTGGCCGGTGCCGTTCAGGTCACGGTCGGCGGCGAGGATAATCTGACAGGCCGGGTGTTTCTGATGGGCCAGGCTCGCCAGAGAAAGAAGGTTCACGGACGACAGCGCCACCATAACGGTTTCGCCGGTCAGGTGATGCACGGTAAGGGCCGTCGCATAGCCCTCCGCTATCCACAGGCGTTTCCCGGCCTGTTTTTTCCCTTCGATAGTGTGGCTCGCTCCTTTTACCGCGCCGCCTTTCAGGGTGCGCTTGTGCCCCTCAGCATTAATAAGCTGGAGGTTAACCAGCGTGCCGGACTCGTCATACAGCGGCACCACCACATCACCGGCGCGGTAGGCCACGCCGCCGGTTTTGTGCGACGTGGTCAGCGTCAGACACTCACGACCGGCAAAGCCCTTGCGGGTCAGGTAGGCGTTGCCGGTGGCCGGGCGGGTTTTCTCCATGAGTTTTAC
Organism: Klebsiella sp. HMSC25G12; assembly: GCF_001807705.1. Classification (NCBI taxonomy): domain Bacteria; kingdom Pseudomonadati; phylum Pseudomonadota; class Gammaproteobacteria; order Enterobacterales; family Enterobacteriaceae; genus Klebsiella; species Klebsiella sp. HMSC25G12. Next base: position 105,184 of record NZ_KV789926.1, read on the forward strand.
GGCCAGCGCGGCCGCCGCTTTGCGGTCGGCCTCCGTTCCGGCGTCTGCGACCGCCATCACCTCCGGGGCCACCGGCGGCAGATTGCCGGTGACGGCGTTCACCTTCCCGGCAGCCTCGGATGCCGATATGCCGAACACCTTCTCAACCAGTTTCAGGCCGTCACCGGCGCCGCACTGGTTACAGAACCATGTGCCGCGCCCCTCTTTATCGTCAAAGCGGAACCGGTCAGCCCCGCCGCACACCGGGCAGGCCTGATGGCGGTTTTTTATCACTTTCATTCCCAGCGCCGGGAGAATGCGCGGCCAGTGGCCGCACGCCTGTTTTACGGTGTCCGTTACGTTCATTTTCATGGTTTTCTCCCTCAGTGCAGTACAGGCGATGTGATATGGCGGGCGCAGAGCTCATCCATCACGGCGAGCCCGAGGAAGGACAGCGACGGGGCGGCTTTCAGCGGCCCGGCCTGCATCAAATCTTCCAGCAGCGCACAGGCAATCAGACGGCCTTTTTCCTCGCCGTGCTGGCGCAGGTAGAAGCCCTCCAGCTCGGCGGCGATGGCACTTTCCAGCGCGTCGAGGGTGAGGTGGGGATAGCGGTGCTGACGTTCGCACAGGGTCAGCCAGGCACAGGCGACAGCGCGGCGATACAGGGCGGCACGCAATACGGGCGGCAGAGGCGTTTTCATACGTTACCCTCCCCGGTCAGCCAGCGCTGGTTGCAGCGCTCGACCACGCCGTCGAGCTGGGCGGTCATCAGGTAAATCACGGAGGTAAGCTGCGACTGTTGCGCCGGGTCGCGGCGAATGGTAGTGCAGTCCTGCTCCTGCATCATCGCGCTGACAAAGTGGCCGACGTTGCGCAGGTGCTCAAGGCATTCGAGTTCTTTAATGCTGAGGGTGGTATGTTTCATGCGTGCACCTCCGCCACCGGCAGACGCCCGGCAAACGAGAGGACGTAATCGCGAACGAGGGAAAGGCGTGCGGCGTGTTCATCCCCGGCGACGGCGCGGAGCATACAGATGCGGAGCTGACGGTCTGCGCGACGAACGGCGGCAAATACAAAGACAAACTGCGGGTGTGACGGGGTGAGGGTCGTAGCCATAGCGGCAACCTCCTGTGAATAGCGGTTATTGCCACCACCGGAGTTCCTACGCTCATGGGTGGTGACCCGGACGGGGGTAGGAATACCGGCTCCACAGAATACCGGCCAGCCCGAAAGCTGCCCCGCCCGGACCACCATTATCTTGCCGGAGCTGCGGTGTGCGCATAAACACCACAGCCCGAAAAATGGGTGTGCCTGAGCTACGACGTAAAAAAAGACGCATGGCGCGTCTGTTGTCGCCTGTGAATTACACGGGTTCCTACGCCCGGCTGCCGATTTTGCGACAGCGAGAAAACTATACCTGGAAACGACGAAGGGAAGCAAGCCAGAAAAAGGGGCTTTTTGCGGAACGGGCATCATCATGCGTCATAGCCCCGGTTGCGTTCGGCGATACGGTCGGCCATCCACCCGGTGATTTCCGACTGCGCCCACGCCACGTTTTTCCCGCCGAGGGAGATTTGTTTCGGGAAAGCCTCGCGGCTGATGAGGTCGTAAATCGTGGAGCGGGACAGCCCGCACAGGTGCATCACTTCGGGCAGGCGGATAAAACGCTCCTGAACGGCGTCAGAGACCGGCATCAGCGGCGCGGCAGGGGCAGAAGACGGGGAAGAAAAAGCGGTGTGCATCGGGCTACCTCATAAAGTCCATACAGTGCCGGTCGTGTCCGTCCGGCCTCGGGTAGCTCTCTATTTTGTGAATATTTTCTCTGAGGGCAACAAGTCATTTTGTAGTGGCCCACCACACAACAGAACGATTTTTAGACAGTGGCAAACGTTGGCCATCTTTTGGTAAACGTTGGCAAACTGGTGGCCCATTCCTGATTACTTTTACTTATATATTATTGGTTTTTAATCGCAAAAAAGACTAAATGAGCAGGGCTTCGTCAAAACAGAAAGGTGAACAGTAGTGAACAGTCGGTGAACACTTATACCCTCAACTGTTCACCACTTAACTTACTGTATTACTTATCTTTTTATTTAAAGTGAACAGTAGTGAACAGTTATATGTAAAAAAACAAACGGTGAGTATGCTTTTCCTGAGACCTTTCTCTGGCAAGCCGGGTTTTAACGTCCTGTTTGTGCCAGTACTGCCACAACCGCAACAGGTCGTGTTGTTGTGTGTGCCCCGGCAGAATCACCTCATGTTGAAACCACGAGGAAACCTGCCATGACCGACACCCCCTTTATCCCTGATTACCTGAAACCGGCGCTGGAGCGACTGGCCGCCGCCAGAGCGGCCCATCTTGAACAGGCCCGCCGGATGGAGGACACCCTGACGGCCATCACCCGCGCAGAGGAGCAGAAAGCGGCGCTGGAGCAGGACAACGGCAGCGATACCCGCACCTGGCGCGCTGCTTTCCGTGCCGGGGGTGCCATGCTGACCGATGAGCTGAAAAGCGGCCATATCGAACGCGTGGCCCGCCGGGAGCTGGCGCAGGAATGTGACAACCTGACCGAAGTGCTGGCCTTTGAACGCGACCAGTTGAAAGTCGCCTGCAACAGCACCGCGCGGGCATTCCGCCAGGCGCATCATGCCGTACTGTCTGAATATGCGAAGGAAGAGCTCGACCGGGCGCTGAACGACACCCTCGGGCCACTGGTCCGGGCGATGGTGCTGAAAGCGGATGTGATGGCAAACCCGCTCGCCAACACCATCGGCCATCAGGGCTACACCGAGCCGGAGAAAGAGGTCATGCATCAGGTGGTGACCTTCCTGACCAGGAAAGTGAGCGACTTCTCCGTCACGCCAGCGGATGAGCCGGTGCTCTCCCTGACCGGCTTCCCGGCCGTCGCGCTTCCGCACATGGACCACGACGCCGCCAGCACACCTGGCCAGCTAAAAGTCTGGCAGGAGAAAATCCGTCAACGCGAGGCTGACCTGAAAGCGCGGGGGCTGCTGCCATGATGCACTGTCCGTTCTGCAAAAAGTCGGCGCATGCCCGCACCTCCCGCTATCTGTCGGAGAACGTCAAACAGCGCTATCACCAGTGCACCAATATTGAGTGCTCGGCGACGTTCCGCACCACTGAAGCCATCGACGAGGTTATCCGGCCCCCGGCGGAGAAAACGCCGCCTGTCGCGGAGCCGGTCACACCCCCGGCACCCCGTAAAGTTCAGGGCTGCTACAGCTCGCCATACCGTCATTAATCAGGGGAGAACTGACCATGACCACCCTTACTCTACAGCAGGCTTTTGAGGCCTGTCAGAAGAACGAAACCGCCTGGCTGAACTGTAAAGCCGAACTGGCGGCCGCAGAGCAGGAATACCGGGAACAAGTGTTGGCCGGGGATGACCGTATACCGGGCAGAATGCAGAAATTACGCGACATTATCGATGTCAAAAAATGGGAGATAAATCAGGCCGCCGGGCGCTATATCCGCTCCCATGAAGCGGTACAGCGCATCAGTATCCGCAACCGGCTGAATGACTTTATGCAGGCACACGGGACAGAGCTGGCCGCCACGCTTGCCCCGGAGCTGATGGGACTCAGCCAGCAACCCGCACTCCTGACCGGCCATGCGCTCGACCGTTCGGCGCATTACCTGAGGGAAGCCCTGTCCGTGTGGCTGAGTACCGGTGAAGAAATTAATTATGCGGCAGAAGACAGCGATATTTTAACGGCCATCGGATTCAGGCCTGACGCGGCTTCGCGGGTGGATAATCAGGAAAAATACACCCCCGCACAGAGCCTGATTTATGCACGCCGGCGCGCGGAACTGGCCGGCAGGTAGCCCCGCAAAAAATCCCCGAAAATACCGCTATTTTTCCCGAATTAAGCCATGCATCCACAGGGTGCATGGTTTTGCATGCACTTTCCCGTCCCGTCACTCCCTTCGCAGCCCTGCCCCGGCACGGCCTGAGCCTGCCCATGCACCTGCATGAAAACCGACCCACGAAGCGGGCAGGCGAGGCGGGGAAAGCACTGCGCGCCAGCGGTAAAGTATTTATTTAATGATATTTAATTTCGCGGCCTGAGCGCGTCCCTGCGCTGCGCGGGTTCACGGTAGTGTCAGTGGATGGTGCGGTGCTGTTCGAGAGCGTGGTGAGCCTCTGAGGCGGTCAGGTGAAGTGCAAGAAAAGACCACCAGAAGGATGAGGGAAATGAGGCACTTTTGGTGTTAAGGGCGTAATTTTAGAAGCCTCTCAGTTCCTGTCATGAATTCAACTGATGTATTCTGTCCTGTAATAGCTTGAAGCAGACAGGCGGAACGGGGAGATCATTGCGCGCCAAGTATTAAGTTAATTTATTCTTCGTGCCACGAGGTTGTATATCGAATTGGGGAAGGTAGGGATAAGTAATAATTCATGAAATTATGTGGGCGCAAATGATGGAACGCCCACACCATTCTTCAAAGAATTTAAAATCAGTTGTTGAGGTGAATTCTATCTCCGAGGTAGTAAAGGCCAAAAAAAGTGGTCACTAACAACTGCCAAAGAATTAATAGGAAAATAAATGAATAAATAGCTAAGCAATAAGTGTTTGTTGTTGCTGATATAAGAGGGGATGCAAAGGTATGCAACATAATAAGAACTATGCTTTCTGCTGTGAGAAAAGAAAATAACATGCAAAGAAATAATCTGCGTGTCATGTCTTCTTTTGTTCGGTATGGTTTTCCATTCTCTTTTACCCCTTTTACATAAATGTATGGAGTGCCATTATCGCTAATTAAAGGGTCATCTATTTGCTTCCTGTTAAATGTTGCGATGGCGGCTAATGCTGCGATGTAAAACCCCGGAAGTATAGAAATGAATGATATGGTATTTTTAAAAAAACCATCATTACTTAAAGAAAGGGATGGCGTGGTTAGGCCGTAAAAGTAACCCATTGATAATAAAGATAAAAACAATGGAATTAACCAGTCATAGATAAACTTTCCATTGACGCCTTTTATGCTTAGATATCCAAAAGGTCTAAATAATTGGTGTATTATGTACATTGTAACCTCATAAAATACTATGGAGTTTAATTGTAATTTCTGAGTCTATCTTATCATATGAGTTGCTTAGGCGCGAACTGAAGCCATCAATTACACTTCTTTTGATAAAGGTTTTTTCAAGTGACTCTAGTTTTATATTATTGGTGTGCATTGTTACAGTTCGCGTTTTACTATTGTCATCATAATATTTAACTCTGATATCTTTGTAATTACCATTTGTCTTTTTATTGAAATGTCCACCAATATCTTTTAGCCAGGCTATTACATTTTTAGATTGCTCTACTGGCTTGATTTTCATGGTACTTTCAATTGGAATTACAACTCCATTCATATCAGGAACATTGATTGTTCCAGTGTCATACCTTATCAGTGTTACCTCCGACAAGCCGCCACTGTTCATCTTATTGAATAACTCTATGTCTAATGTCCCACGTAATTCGGCTACAGGTTTGTATAAGACTTTTTTAGTTTTACCTGTAGATGTGTCAGTGGCATTGGTTTTGGCATTAATCGAGAATTTTTCTGTGTTAGCTCGTGAAATCTGGAATAATATCTTGTTAAAAAACAATTCTATTAAATTTGTTGATATTTTTGGTGCGCGGCTTATTACTGCCTTGTAGGTTCTTTTTTGGCCGGAAAGAGAAATCAATATGTGAGAGGAGAACTCATAGCCTTCTCCATCCTTATGATCTGGTTCTATTTTTCTTCTTGTTTGTCGTTTTGGATTCCTCAGCACCGTAGTTGAGCCATTCCTATCTGTTGCATTGAATAAGAGGCACAGATGTGTTGGGTTACTACTCCCCTGAGGATAATACTCAGCATCTTGTAGGGTAAGAACAAGGGTATTGGATAAATATGCGTATGAGAAATCTTTTTGAGCAATGATTAAAGGTGCAAGCTCAAGCAGTTCAGGTATTGGACAATTACAAGTGTCTTTATCAACATCATCTAGCTTTTGAGTTCTAAGTGCTGTATCTAAAACAAATTCGTGATGAGTAACATCACGAAAATACGCATCAAGAGATGACATCTATTTTCCTTAATAATTTATTGTTTATCTTTTCGTTCTGGCAGTATAGTCCCCACCAATCCATCAATACAACACGTTGGGGTAAGTATACCGAACGATTATATGCCTTTCTAACTTCATTTTTATCACTGTGAGCTAACGCTGCTTCTATGACGTCAGAGTTTAATCCTGCTTCATTCATAGTAGTACTTGCTATTGAACGCAAACCATGAGCAACAAGTTTACCGCCAAACCCAATCCTTTTAAGAGCTGCGTTAGCCGTCTGACTATTCATAGGCTGCTTTGGATCATTTCTGCTAGGAAAAACATGTTCCCGATGAAGGCTTATAGGCTTCATTACCTCCAAAACCTCTAATGCTTGAGGAGATAGAGGGACTATATGCTCCCGCTTCGCCTTCATCCGCTGGGCTGGAATAGTCCAGAGCTTTGCATCGAGATCGATCTCTGCCCATCGAGCACCTGAGGCCTCAGAAGGGCGCACAAGTGTCAGGAGTTGCCATTCAATGAGGCAGCGAGTCGAAACAGACAGATTTGACATAACTAAAGAACGCATCAGCTTCGGTAATTCTTCTGGCCGCAGTGTCGGCATGTTTTGTTTTTTGGGCTTCTCAAAGGCCATCCCAACACCTGATGCTGGATTGGCATCAATCAAACCAGTGTTTACGGCATAAATCATTATCTCGTTAATGCGCTGCACCAGTCGACGTACAGTCTCAAGCGCCCCACGAGCTTTGATTGGTTCCAGCGCTTCAACTAATGTTCGGGCTTTGATTTGCTGAACGGGGATCTCACCAATGGCAGGGAATACATCTTTCTCCAGTGAACGCCAAATGTCTTTTGCGTAATCAGGGGTAACGCTTTTGCTTTTGAGCTTGAACCAGTTTGTCGCAACAGTCGAAAAAATACTGTCTAGAGCTATCTGTTGCTGTTCTTCAACAACTTCGGCCTGAACTTGGGGGTCGATACCATTAGCTAACAAGGCAAGGTAATTCGCTCTCAACCCTCGGGCATCAGCAAGCGAAAGGGCGGGGAAGGCACCGAGCCCCATCATTGTTCGCTGTTTAGTTGCCGGACGTTGATAACGGAAACGCCAGAGTTTTTTGCCACTGGTTTTCACTATCAGGAAAAGCCCGTCGCCATCATGCAGCGTTAGATCCTTCTCTAGCGCCTTAGCGCGCAGAACTTCGGTGTTGGTCAGGGGGCGTGTTGTCCGTGCCACTGTGGCCGCTCCTTCATGAATTGGTATACGCTTTTAGGTATACATCCTACCGTATACCTAAACGTATACCAATAATCACTGGATTTAGCCGGATGTTCTCGGACAACAACAGATACAAAAAAGCCCGCAGGGCTTGTGCCATGCGGGCTTTCTGTACTTCACCGGACGTATCCGGATCATTATTTGGTGGAGCTGGCGGGAGTTGAACCCGCGTCCGAAATTCCTACATCCTCGGCACTACATGCTTAGTCAGTCTTTACATTCGCTTGCCAGCTGCGGACAGACACGCCACTAACAAACTAGCCTGATTAGATTTAACGCTTCAACCCCAGGCAGGGCATCCACGCGATCTCTTTTGGGTTTGACCTCTCTTTGATCCCCGTCTTAAGAGCGGAAGCTAGGGAGAGAGGGCTCAGAGCAGGTTATTAAGCTGCTAAAGCGTAGTTTTCGTCGTTTGCGACTATTTTTTGCGGCTTTTTACGAGGCCAACCGCCCCTCGGCATGCACCTTGGGTTTCGCAAATCCCGTCGAATCCAGAATCAGCCCCAATGTGTAGGTCAAGTATAACAGATTTATGAATGTCGTTACCAGCCCCATTACGCAGGATTCTTTCAACGGGGTGGATGAAAAAGCAGCATCAACAAGGATATAGCGTAAGGGCCAGCGAGAGCTGGCCCTCAGGGGAGGGGGTTAGCGTCCGGCGTGCTTCATAATCCGCGCCTTATCCAGCGCCCATTCACGATCCTTCAGGTCGGTACGCTTGTCGTGCTGTTTCTTACCTTTGGCGACGCCGATTTTCACTTTGCACCAGGCGTTCTTCCAGTACAGCGACAGGGCGACAACGGTATAACCTTCGCGGTTAATGCGGCCGTACAGCGTGTCGAGTTCGCGCTGGTTAAGCAGCAGCTTACGAGTGCGCGTCGGGTCGCACACATAGTGGGTGGAAGCCACGGCCATGGGCGTAAAGTTGGCGCCGAACAGGAAGGCTTCGCCATCCTTCAGGATGACATAGCTATCGCCGATGTTGGCTTTGCCTGCACGCAGGGATTTGACTTCCCAGCCCTGCAGGGCGAGACCAGCCTCGTATTCATCTTCGATAAAGTATTCGTGACGGGCGCGTTTATTCAGCGCAATGGTGGCTGATCCAGGTTTGTGGGCTTTTTTCTTAGTCATAATGTCCTGAAGTCATCGTCTTATACACAGTTACCTCGATCGCATCCTGCGAGGTGTACTGCGCATCTTAGCACGAGTTGCGGCACAGCGTTTTTTTTAGCAGCAGATAAATGATATTATTTGCACTGTGTTTAAATGTGGAACCTGCTATGCCTCAGATTAGCCGTACTGCGCTGGTGCCTTTCAGCGCGGAACAGATGTATCAACTGGTAAACGATGTGAAGTCCTATCCTGATTTTCTGCCAGGCTGCACCGGTAGCCGCGTGCTGGAATTCGGGCCGACGCAAATGACGGCGGCGGTTGATGTGTCCAAAGCCGGCATCAGTAAGACCTTCACGACCCGGAATACACTGACCAGCAACCAGAGCATTTTGATGAGCCTGGTGGATGGCCCGTTCAAGAAGCTGATTGGCGGCTGGAAGTTTATTCCGCTGAGCCCCGAGGCGTGCAAAATCGAGTTCCATCTCGATTTTGAGTTTACCAATAAGCTGATTGAGATGGCCTTTGGCCGGGTCTTCAAAGAGCTGGCCGCCAACATGGTGCAGGCGTTCACTTCGCGCGCCAAAGAGGTCTACAGTGCCAGCTAATATTCGTGTTGAAGTCGCCTACGCGCTGCCTGAAAAGCAGTATTTGCAGCGAGTCACCCTGGATGAGGGAGCGACGGTCGAGCAGGCGATTATCGCCAGCGGGCTATTGGCCTTGCGTGATGATATCGATCTGGCGAAGAACAAGCTGGGGATCTACAGTCGTCCGGTTAAGCTGCATGACGAAGTTCACGACGGCGACCGGGTCGAAATCTATCGACCGCTGATCGCAGACCCGAAAGAGCTGCGTCGCCAGCGGGCAGAGAAAAGCGCTGCGAAGTAACCCGCAGCAGCAGACCGGCTATCAGCCATAAAAAAAGCGCTCATTGAGCGCTTTTTGCTTTTTCGGGCCTTACTGACTGGTCAGCGCGGGCTTGTTATCAATGTTAGTTAACACGCCGCCGCTGTTGAACGTCAGGGTCAGGGTCTGCTGAGTCACTTTCTCGTGGCCTGGCTCCTGACGGAATACATAGAACCAGGTGTTGGTGCCGAACGGATCCGACATCATTGGCGTTCCGAGAGCATAAGCAACCTGCTGTTGCGTCATACCGACACGAATTTTTGCTACATCGTTAGGTGCCAGATAGTTACCCTGGTTGATGTCAGGACGGTAAACCACTCGTTCCAGAGTGGAACAGCCTGCGGTCAACATAAGAAGAACCGCTGCGGCAGCAGTCAGCGTTTTACAGCGCATAGTGATTTGATTCCTTTTTGGGCCCGAGCAGTACGTGGCTCATCTGTAATATGCCGATAATAATAGACCTTCGCGCCGATGGAAACCTCCGGCTGCAGGTCAGCAGGCAATTTGCTGTTCACTATGACCCTGTGAAAATCAAAAAGTTTACGCCGCAAGCAACTCTTTCGCGTTCGCCAGGGTGTTGCGCGTGACCTCGCTGCCGCCCAGCAGACGAGCCAGCTCCTGCAGACGAGCGCGCTTATCCAGCGGCTGCATATGGGTTTCGGTCATCTCGCCATCGGTCTCTTTGCAGACAAAGAAATGATGGTGGCCGCAGCCCGCAACCTGCGGCAGGTGGGTCACGCACATCACCTGCGTGGACTCGCCCAGCTGGCGCAGCAGCTTGCCGACCACGGCGGCGGTCGGGCCGCTGATGCCGACGTCCACTTCGTCGAAGATCAGCGCCGGGGTTTCCATTTTACGCGCGGTGATCACCTGAATCGCCAGCGCAATACGCGACAGTTCGCCGCCGGAGGCCACTTTCGCGATTGGCTGCAGCGGCTGACCCGGGTTAGTGGTGACACGGAACTCAATATGATCGGCGCCGTCGGCGGTGAGATGGCGTTCATCGAAAGCGACCTCAATCGCGAAGACCCCGTGCGGCATCGAAAGTGAGTGCATACTCTCGGTGATAAGCTGGGTCAGCTCGTCGGCGCTGGCCTGGCGCAGGGCGTGCAGCTGACGCGCGGTCTCCAGCGCCAGCTGATGATGTTCGACTACCTGCTGGCTGAGGGATTCCAGCGAGTCGGCGCTATCGTCCAGCAGGCGCTGCTCTTCCAGCATCGCCTGATAAACCGCCGGCAGCTCTTCCGGCATTACCTGGTGTTTACGCGCCAGCGCGATTTGCCGGGAAATCCGCTGCTCAAGTTCGAACAGACGGTTCGGATCGAGATCCAGACGGTCGTGATAGTGGCGCAGCTCGTCGCTGGCCTCGCTGAGCTGAATGGCCGCCTCTTCCAGCATATCCAGCACGCCGGAAAGCTTGCTGTCCATACCCACCAGCTCGCTGACCAGCTGCTTCGCGGTATAAAGCAGGCTCTGCAGATTGGCCTCTTCACCGTCCGCCAGTACCGTCAGGGCGTGCTGGCAGGTGCTGAGCAGCTGGCCGCTGTTGGCCAGGCGCTTGTACTCTTCGTCAATCTGCTCGAATTCTCCCGGCAGCGGGTTAAATTCGTTCAGCTCTTTAAGCTGGTACTGCAGCAGATCGGCGCGGGCGGCGCGCTCCTGGCTCTGCTGCTGGTGCAGGGCCAGCTCGCGGCAACTCTGGTGCCACTGGCGGTAATGCTCGGCCATGCGCTGAGTGAGCGCATACTCACCGGTATAGCCGTCGAGCAGCGTTTTCTGGTGTTCGGGTTTGGTCAACAGCTGGTGCGCATGCTGGCCGTGGATCTGGATCAGCAGCTGGCCCAGCTCGCGCAGCTGCGAGAGCGGGACGGCGGTGCCGTTGATAAAGCCGCGCGAACGGCCGTCGGCGCTGATCACCCGGCGAAGTAAACACTCACGCCCGCTCTCCAGCTGGTTCTCTTCCAGCCAGCGCTGGGCGGCCGGGGTATCTTTCAGCGCGAAGCGCGCGCACAGGTCGGCGCGGGTGGCGCCGCGACGCACCATGTCGGCTTCCGCTCTGCCGCCGAGGCACAGCCCCAGCGCATCGATGGCAATGGATTTCCCGGCGCCGGTTTCCCCGGTGATGGCGGTCATACCGCTGTGGAAATCAATTTCCAGTTCACGAACGATAGCAAAATTACTGATGGTGAGTTGCGCCAACATAGCTGCCTTCCTGTATGAAAAACCAATACTGTGTTTTCGTACAGTATAGACTGGTTTTTTATCCAGTAAAGAGGCAGCGATGTAAATCAGAACAATTTTTTCGACCAGCCGAGCTTGGTGCTTAATGTATTGAAATAGCTGTAATCTTTAGGGTGAATCAGATTGAGGTGATAATCACAGCGGCGAATGAGAACGTCTTCGCCATCCTGAATCGGCAGGGCAATCTGGCTGTCGCAGCTGATCTCCAGATCGCTGCAGCGATGAGAGAAGCGCAGGCGGATGGTGCTGTCGCCGTTGATCACCAGCGGTCGCGCTGAAAGGGTGTGCGGGAACATCGGCACCAGGGTGATAGCGTCCAGCGACGGCGTGAGGATCGGGCCGCCGGCCGACAATGAATAAGCGGTGGAGCCGGTCGGGGTGGAGATTATCAGGCCATCAGAGCGCTGAGAGAACGCAAAGACTTCGTCGATATAGACTTCGAACTCAATCATATGCGCCACTTTGCCGGGGTGCAGCACTACTTCGTTGATGGCGGTGCTGATGCGTTTCTGGCAATCCTGCTGGCACACCTGGGCCTCCAGCAGAAAGCGTTTCTCGGCGATGTAGTGGCCTTCCAGCACGTCGGCGAGCTGCTGCAGGGCGTTGTCCGGGTCAAGGTCGGTGAGAAAGCCGAGGTTGCCGCGGTTAATGCCGATGACGTTAATGTCGTAACGGGCCAGGGTCCGCGCCGCGCCGAGCATATTGCCGTCGCCGCCCACCACCACCGCGAGGTCGGCCTGTTGGCCAATCTCCGCCAGCGTGCCGGTTTTCACGTTGCTGAGCTGAAGTTCATGGGCGATCTGCTGTTCAACCAGCACTTCATACCCTTTGCTGCACAGCCAGCGCCAGAGCATTTCATGTGTGGTCAGGGCGGTGGGGTGACGAGGATGTCCCACAATGCCGATACACTTGAAATGGTTCTTCATGATCTGGATGTCCTTGCGTTAAATGAAATAGTGACAATCTGTCCGCTTCCCTTGAAACCCGGAAACTGATCCCCATAATAAGCGAAGTTAGCGAGATGAATGCGAAAAAAACGCGGAGAAATTCATGAGTAGTAAAGAACAGAAAACGCCTGAGGGGCAAGCCCCGGAAGAAATTATCACGGAGCAGCACGACGACGTTGAGGCAGTAGAGCCTGAAGTTTCGGCTGAGCAGGTGGATCCGCGCGATGAAAAAATTGCGAATCTGGAAGCCCAGCTGGCTGAAGCGCAGAAACGTGAACGTGAAGTGATGCTGCGTGCCAAAGCCGACGAAGATAACCTGCGTCGCCGTACCGAGCAGGATATCGAGAAAGCGCACAAATTCGCGCTGGAAAAATTCGTCAATGAACTGCTGCCGGTGATCGACAGCCTGGACCGCGCGCTGGAAGTGGCCGACAAGGCTAATCCGGACCTGGCGCCGATGGTGGAAGGGATCGAACTGACCCTGAAATCCATGCTGGACGTGGTGCGTAAGTTCGGCGTGGAAGTGATCGCCGACACCAACGTTCCGCTGGATCCGAACGTCCACCAGGCCATTGCGATGGTCGAATCTGAAGACGTGGCGGCGGGCAACGTGCTGGCCGTGATGCAGAAAGGTTATACCCTGAACGGCCGTACTATTCGCGCCGCGATGGTGACGGTAGCGAAAGCGAAATAACGTCTGCTGCATTGCTCAACGGCTGCCCGCGGGCGGCCGTTTTTTTATGCCACCGCTCCCGGCGCGAGATAAAAAAACGGCGGGCCGCAGCCCACCGTGATGTTAATTCCTTCGCTCGCGCTACTCCGCGACGCTCTCGCGTAATGATTTCACCGGCATCACTTTCACCTGTTTGATCATGTTGTCCTGCACGTCGAGGATATCTATATCGTACTGCTCAATGCGCACGCGGGTGCCCGGGACCGGGATCTCTTCCAGCGCTTCGAGGATGATACCGTTGACGGTGCGCGCTTCATCTTCCGGCAGGTGCCAGTTAAACGCTTTGTTGATTTCGCGAACGTTGGCGCTGCCGTCGATAATCACCGTGCCGTCGTTAAGCGGGGTCACTTCCTCCGCCAGGGTGGGTGACATGGAGGTGGTGAAGTCGCCGACAATCTCTTCAAGAATATCTTCGACGGTGACCAGCCCCTGAATATCGCCGTATTCATCGACCACCAGACCCACTTTCTTTTTATTGCGCTGAAATTTCACCAGCTGGGTGCTGAGCGGCGTCCCTTCCGGAACAAAGTAGATCTCATCTGCCGCCCGCAGCATGATCTCTTTTGTGAATTCTTTCTTCTCCGTCATCAGACGGTAGGCTTCGCGAACGCGCAGCATGCTGATGGCATCGTCCAGTGAATCGCGGTAGAGCACGATGCGGCCATGTGGCGAGTGGGTCAGCTGGCGGACGATAGATTTCCAGTCATCATTGATGTCGATGCCGACAATCTCATTGCGCGGCACCATGATGTCGTTAACGCTGACTTTTTCCAGATCCAGGACCGACAGCAGCATATCCTGGTTGCGCCGGGAGATTTGTGAACGGGATTCATTCACAATCGTGCGCAGTTCATCTTTGCTCAAAGCGCTGCTGATGACGGTATCGGTGCGAATGCCCATCATGCGCATCAGCATGCGGGTGATGGTATTCAGCAGCCACACCAGCGGCATCATCAGCACCTGCAGGGGCGCCAGCAGGAAGCTGCTGGGGTAGGCGACCTTTTCCGGATAGAGCGCGGCGATGGTCTTCGGCAGCACCTCGGCAAATACCAGTACCACAAAGGTGAGCACGCCAGTGGCGATCGCGACGCCGGCGTCGCCGTACAGGCGCATGCCGACGATGGTGCCCAGCGCCGAGGCGAGAATGTTGACGAGGTTATTGCCGATGAGCACGAGGCTAATCAGGCGGTCCGGCTTGCGCAGCAGCTTCTCCACGCGCTTGGCGGGGCGGTTGCCTTGTTTCGCCATATGACGCAGCCGATAGCGGTTCAGCGTCATCATGCCGGTTTCGGAGCCGGAGAAATAGGCAGAGATAATCACCATGACGATCAGCGTTATGATCAGCGTGGTGGTGGAGATATGTTCCACGTAGGATTCCTTAAAAGACTTAGCTCACGAACTGCTGCAGCACGCGGCTACCAAAATAGGCCAGCGTCAGCAGACCGGCGCCAGCGACGCTGAACCAGACCACGCGACGTCCGCGCCACCCTTCATGATAGTGGCCCCACAGCAGAACGATATAGACGAACCACGCAATAATCGACAGCACCGCTTTATCAATGTTTTCGCTGCTGAACAGATTGTGCATATAGAACAGGCCGCTGCACAGCGTCAGGGTCAGTAGCACCACGCCGACCTGAGTGATGTGGAACATTTTGCGCTCGATGCTCATCAGCGGCGGCATTTCGCTGCTGAAGGCCAGCTTTTTATTCTTTAACTGGTAGTCGATCCACGCCAGCTGCAGCGCATACAGCGCGGCGATGATCAGCGTGGCGTACGAAAAGAGCGACAGGCCGATATGCACCAGCATCCCCGGGGTGGTTTCCAGGTGGGTGATATATTCGTTAGGCACGAAAGTGGCGAAGGCCAGATTGATCAGCGCGAAGGCATAGACGATAGGCAACAGCAGCCAGCCGCGATTGCGCGAGGCCACGATAGTCATCACCGTACAGATCATCAGGCTGACCAGCGACCCGACGTTCAGTAAGCTGAGGTTTTGCCCGCTCTCGCCGCCGGGGAATATCCGTGCTTCCAGCGCAAAAGCATGGCAGATCAACGCGATAGTCGCAGATAAAATCGCCATTCGCCGCCAGCTGCTGTTTTTTTGCAGCAAGCCGGGGATAATCAGCGCGAGGCTGACGGAGTAGGCGACAAGGGCGAGTAGAGCAAAAACAGGCATAGGTGTCGGCTGTTGGCTAAATAAGAAAGAGAAGCAGTATAACGTCAGCAGGCCTCTGCTCCAACCGTTGCAGCACATTCAGATTGATGTCGTGTTATACTCCGCCACATTCGTTTTGTGTGTCGCTGCGGCGACCGACCGTTTCCACCTCAGGCGAGAGACAATGTTTGATAATTTAACCGATCGTTTGTCGCGTACGCTGCGCAACATTAGCGGCCGCGGACGCCTTACAGAAGACAATATTAAAGACACCCTGCGCGAAGTGCGCATGGCGCTGCTGGAAGCGGACGTTGCGCTTCCGGTGGTTCGTGATTTCATCAGCCGTGTGAAAGAGAGCGCGGTCGGCCATGAAGTCAATAAAAGCCTGACCCCGGGTCAGGAGTTCGTCAAAATCGTCCGCAACGAGCTGGTGGCGGCGATGGGCGAAGAGAACCAGACGCTCGACCTGGCCGCGCAGCCGCCGGCCGTGGTGCTGATGGCGGGCCTGCAGGGTGCCGGTAAAACCACCAGCGTCGGTAAGCTGGGGAAATTCCTGCGCGAGAAGCACAAGAAGAAAGTGCTGGTCGTTTCCGCGGACGTTTACCGTCCGGCGGCGATTAAACAGCTGGAAACCCTGGCCGAGCAGGTCGGCGTCGATTTCTTCCCGTCTGACGTCGGTCAGAAGCCGGTTGATATCGTCAATGCGGCGCTGAAAGAAGCGAAACTCAAATTCTACGACGTGCTGCTGGTGGATACCGCCGGTCGTCTGCACGTTGACGAAGCGATGATGGACGAAATCAAGCACGTCCACGCCGCCATTAACCCGGTTGAAACCCTGTTCGTCGTCGATGCGATGACCGGTCAGGATGCGGCGAATACCGCGAAGGCCTTTAACGAAGCGCTGCCGCTGACCGGCGTGGTGCTGACCAAAGTGGACGGCGACGCCCGCGGCGGCGCGGCGCTGTCGATTCGCCATATTACCGGCAAGCCGATTAAATTCCTCGGCGTCGGCGAGAAAACCGAAGCGCTGGAACCGTTCCATCCGGACCGCGTCGCTTCCCGTATCCTCGGCATGGGCGACGTGCTGTCGCTGATCGAAGATATCGAGAGCAAAGTTGACCGCGCGCAGGCCGAGAAGCTGGCCTCCAAACTGAAGAAAGGCGACGGTTTCGATCTCACCGACTTCCTTGAGCAGCTGCGTCAGATGAAAAACATGGGCGGTATGGCCAGCCTGATGGGCAAGCTGCCGGGTATGGGCCAGATCCCGGACAACGTGAAAGCGCAGATGGACGACAAAGTGCTGGTGCGTATGGAAGCCATCATCAACTCGATGACCCTGAAAGAGCGCGCCAAACCGGAAATCATCAAAGGTTCACGTAAGCGCCGTATCGCCGCCGGCTGCGGGATGCAGGTGCAGGATGTGAACCGTCTGCTCAAGCAGTTCGACGACATGCAGCGCATGATGAAGAAGATGAAGTCGAAAGGCGGCATGATGAAGATGATGCGCGGGATGAAAGGGATGATGCCGCCAGGCTTCCCGGGCCGCTAATACGCGTCATAATTCAAGCCGCAGATGCGTTGGCTGCGTTCGTTCACCCCGGTCACGTACTTGTGTACGCTCCCGGGGATTTACTCACTTGCCGCCTTCCTGCAACTCGAATTATTTAGCGTATATAGTTTTGAATTGATTTTTGCACAGAAATCAGTAAAATTTTCGGGCTTTTAATATGACACCGGGCTCCGTTCCTCGATGGGGCCCGGTTGTTTTATTCACACAAGAGGATGTTATGGTAACTATTCGTTTAGCACGTCACGGCGCTAAAAAGCGTCCGTTCTACCAGGTTGTTGTCACCGACAGCCGTAATGCACGCAACGGTCGCTTCATCGAGCGCGTTGGTTTCTTCAACCCGATCGCTAGCGGCGCGGAAGAAGAAACTCGCCTGGATCTGGATCGTATCGCTCACTGGGTTGGCCTGGGCGCTACTGTTTCCGATCGCGTTGCCGCGCTGATCAAAGCCGCTAACAAAGCAGCTTAATCTGTCACGGTGGTCATGATGAGCAAGCAACACACCGCACAAGCACCTGTTGATCCGATCGTATTGGGGAAAATGGGTTCTTCCTACGGTATCCGTGGTTGGCTCAGAGTGTTTTCCTCCACCGAAGACGCCGAAAGCATTTTTGACTATCAGCCCTGGTTAATCCAGAAGGCGGGTCAGTGGCAGGTTGTTGAGCTGGAAGGCTGGCGCCACCACAATCAGGACATCATCATCAAGCTGAAAGGCGTTGACGATCGTGATGCCGCGAATCTACTGACTAATTGCGAAATTATCGTGGATTCATCGCAGTTGCCGGAGCTGGAAGAGGGTGACTACTACTGGAAAGACCTGATGGGCTGCCAGGTAGTGACAACGGAAGGCTATAGCCTCGGTAAAGTCATTGATATGATGGAAACCGGGTCTAATGACGTACTCGTCATCAAGGCAAACCTGAAAGATGCATTTGGCATCAAGGAGCGGTTGGTTCCGTTCCTCGATGGGCAGGTTATCAAGAAAGTCGATCTCACTACGCGTACTATCGAAGTAGATTGGGATCCTGGTTTTTAAATTCTCCGGATAAACGGTAAAAGACGGCGCTATGTGGATTGGCATAATTAGCCTGTTTCCTGAAATGTTCCGCGCAATTACCGATTACGGGGTAACTGGCCGGGCAGTAAAAAATGGCCTGCTGAGCATCGAAAGCTGGAGTCCTCGCGACTTCGCTCATGACCGGCACCGTACCGTGGACGATCGTCCTTACGGCGGCGGACCGGGGATGCTAATGATGGTGCAACCTTTACGGGATGCTATTCATGCAGCAAAAGCCGCGGCAGGTGAAGGCGCGAAGGTGATTTATCTGTCACCTCAGGGACGCAAGCTTGATCAAGCGGGCGTCAGCGAACTGGCAACGAATCAGAAACTGATTCTGGTGTGCGGTCGCTACGAAGGGATAGACGAGCGTGTAATCCAAACCGAAATTGACGAAGAATGGTCAATCGGCGATTACGTTCTCAGCGGTGGTGAGTTACCGGCAATGACGCTGATTGACTCCGTTTCCCGGTTCATTCCGGGAGTACTGGGCCATGAAGCTTCGGCAACGGAAGATTCCTTTGCTGATGGGTTGCTGGATTGCCCGCACTATACCCGTCCTGAAGTGTTAGAAGAGATGGAAGTACCGCCAGTATTACTGTCGGGAAACCATGCTGAGATACGTCGCTGGCGTCTGAAGCAGTCGCTGGGCCGCACCTGGCTTAGAAGACCTGAACTTCTGGAAAACCTGGCTCTGACTGAAGAGCAAGCAAAGTTGCTGGCGCAGTTCAAAAGCGAACACGCGCAACAGCAGCATAAACATGATGGGCAGGCGTGAGCCCCCAATATCAGTTTACCCAGGATAAGAGATTAAATTATGAGCAACATTATTAAGCAACTTGAACAAGAACAGATGAAGCAGGACGTACCTTCCTTCCGTCCGGGTGATACCGTGGAAGTGAAAGTATGGGTTGTTGAAGGTTCCAAAAAACGTCTGCAGGCATTCGAGGGCGTGGTTATCGCTATTCGTAACCGCGGTCTGCACTCTGCATTCACTGTTCGCAAAATTTCCAACGGCGAAGGCGTTGAGCGTGTCTTCCAGACTCACTCTCCGGTAGTTGACAGCATTGCTGTTAAACGTCGTGGTGCTGTACGTAAAGCTAAACTGTACTACCTGCGTGAGCGTACTGGTAAGTCTGCTCGTATCAAAGAGCGTCTTAACTAAGATTCGCTTTCGCGACATCCTGACAGAAGGGCTGGCCAGATGGCTGGCCCTTTTTTTATCTTTGTTGTAACCATCGTGATGTAAATCATTTACAATACGCCCTCTATTCGGAGGGGCGGTGGTCAGCAACAGTTTCCTGCAAACGACACCTAAACGGCGAGCCGCCTGGCTGGCACTGTTGGCGATCCTGTTGATCGTCGTGGCCCCCTTGATCTCCATCTCCCTGCAAAAAGACCCCATGAGCGCGATGCCCGGCATGCATCACGCCATGATGATGGACAGCTCGTCCGCGAGCATGGCGCAAATGCCCGACCACGAGATGGCGATAATGCATAGCACAGACGGCGCCATGCATACCGGACACGAACTGCCGCTGGACCATGCCGAAGCGTGTGGCTATTGCGTGCTGTTAGCCCATGTCCCGGGGCTGCTTTTCGCGCTGGCGCTGTTCGTCGCCATGCTCCTGCGGCGTATTCGCCTGCCGGCTTCTCGCCCGGTATTAAAACACTGGCACTACTTCCCCTGGCTCTACCCTGAAACCCGCGCCCCGCCGCGGCTGTCTGCTTTTTCCCTTTAATAAAAATCAATCTGCGCACGGCGCAATAACCTCTTTTGCTTTAAAAAAGGAAGAGTATGACAACCTGCACCTCGCGCGCGGCATGGTTAAACCTGCTGCGTCGCCTCCATTTCTACATCGGACTGTTTATCGGACCGTTTATCTTTGTCGCTGCCCTGACCGGCACGCTGTACGTGGCGACGCCGCAGCTGGAAAACTGGCTCTATCACGACGCGCTGCATGGCCTTGCCGACGGGACCCCGCAGCCGCTCAGCGCCCAGATTGCAGTGGCGGAAGAAGCGACCCAGGGTAATCTTCGGCTACTGGCGGTGCGGCCGGCCCCCGCGATGGGGGAGACCACCCGGATTATGTTTGTTGACCCGAGCCTGGGCGAGTCAGAATCCCGGGCCATTTTCGTCGATCCGATCTCGCTACGGGTGAAGGGCGATATGACGGTCTACGGTACCAGCGGCATCCTGCCGCTGCGCCAGTGGATTGATTATGCGCATCGTTCGCTGCTGCTGGGCGACAGCGGGAGGTTATACAGCGAACTGGCTGCCTCATGGATGTGGGTTGCCGCGCTGGGTGGCATTGCCCTGTGGGCGATGACACGTCCAAAACGGCGGATCAATAACGTCCTGCTGAATCATCGTCGGTTGCACGTGACGCTGGGCTGGGGCTTACTGCTGGGCATGCTGCTCTTCTCCGCCACCGGCCTGACCTGGTCGCAATGGGCTGGCGGTAATGTGGATAAAATGCGGGCGGCTTTCGGCTGGTGGACGCCGCAGGTGAATACCCTGCTGCACGGTGAGGCGCCGATGGCGCACGATCCTCATGCCGGGCATCATATGGACGGGATGGCCATGCAGCATCAGTCAGTGCTGCAGCCAGCGCAGTTTGACCTGGTGCTGGCGGTGGCCCGTCAGGCGGGGCTGAACGCCAGCCGGCTGGAGATCCGTCCGCCGGTTTCGAAGGAACGTGCCTGGACGGTAAATGAGATCGACCGCCGCTGGCCGACGCAGGTGGACGCGGTGGCGATCGATGGCGCCACGATGCAGGTGGTGGATCGCACCCGGTTCGCCGACTTCCCGCTGATGGCGAAGCTCACCCGCTGGGGCGTCGATTTCCACATGGGGGTCCTCTTTGGTCTGGTGAATCAGTTGCTGCTGGTAGGGTTCGGCTGCGCGCTGTGCGTCACCATCGGCGTGGGCTACCGGCTGTGGTGGATCCGCCGTCCGCCTCAGGCGGTCTGGGATCCGGCGCATTCGCTGCTGCAGGCATGGCTGTCGCTCGCCTGGCCTGCCCGTGGGCTGGTACTGGGGATAGCGTTAGCCCTGGGTCTGGCCATGCCATTGATGGGGGCAAGTCTGGTGCTGTTCATTGCCGTTGACTACCTGCGCTGGCGCGCGGCAACGGCAATGAGGATGGCGAAGTCCAGCGATTAAGCGAAGGCTTACGGCGTGCTGATGACCACCGTGACCCGGCGGTTTTCAGCGCGCCCGGCCGCCGTGTCGTTGCTGGAGATCGGGTATTTCTTGCCAAGGCCGCGGGTGACTAAATGACTGCGCGGGACATGGGCGCCTTCCGCCCAGGCATCGGCTACGCTATTGGCGCGCTTAAGCGACAGGGCTTCGTTATAGCTATCCTCACCGTAATTATCGGTGTGGCCTTCAAGGCGGCTATGGGTGATCCCGGTCGCCGCCAGCCGCGAGGCCATCGTGGTGATCTGCTGGCGGCTGTCGGGACGTAGTCGGTAGTCATTCTTGTCAAACAGGATGCTATCGGATAAGCCCAGGGACCAATCGCCATTGCTTTCAGTGAAGCCGTAAGATTTCATCGCCGCCACCTGCTCGGGGGTAAATTTTCCCTGAGGAGCCTGGCAACCTGTCAAAAGCGCCGCCGCCATCAGGGCGGGGACGAAATATTTTCTGAGCATAATGAGTCCTTTATTATTTCAGCGTCTGCTGGATACGTTGGTTTTTCATGCGATACATATTCTGATCGGCAAGTTCTTGCAGTGATTCCGCGGTGGCGTGCTCCCACGCCAGGGCATAACCGACGCTCAGCGAGAGCGTGGCGCTATGGCCATTGTGCAGGTTGAATGGCGGAAGAAATTGTTCCGACAGCGCCTGGCACAGAGCCTGCACTTCGGCTTCCGAGCGCACCTCACGCAGCAGAACGGCAAACTCATCGCCGCCGAGACGCCACGCCAGATGGCGTTTTCCGGCGAAGGCCATCAGGCGGCTGGCGACCTCCGTCAGCACTTTATCGCCTGCCGCGTGCCCCCAGTTGTCATTGATCAGCTTGAAGTTATCGCCATCAAGAAACAGTAATGCCGAGGTCTGGTGATCCACCTCGTTCTTCATCAGTTCGGCGAGCGCGTTGCGAAAGGCGGCGCGGTTAGCCAGGCCGGTCAGCGGGTCATGAAGCGAGCTACGCAACAGCTGGGCATTCTTGGCCTGCAGCTGGCGCTGCCAGTCCTCCATCTCCCCCAGCAGGCTGTTAAAGTCCTGGGCGAAAAGATGGAATTCCTCAATACGCTCCTCGGGCACCCGACGTGAGAAATGACGGTTTTCACGAATATCGTGCACAACCTCGGTAATGCTCTGCAGGGCGGTGACGATCCCCCGGTGCAGGGAGTGGGTCAGCAGCAGGGCGATGAATGAGGCGAGCAGAATGCTGCCGGTCAGTACCAGAATCGAGATACCGAGAAAGTGGCTGATCAGTTCATCAAGCGCGGTCAGTCGCAGCTCGCCGATTTGTTTGCCCTGGTGCCAGATGGGCTGCACCGTGGGCTCCGGAAACAGCCATTGACTGATAAGGCCGCTCACTTGTTCTTTGTTGGCCAGCGGTTCATGGCGCCATGCGGCGAAGTGCTGCTTCTGGCCGTTGAGCACAATCGCCTGGGAAATCTGCCCTTGCTTCCCCAGTGAAGCAAGGGTCTCCTCCGCCGCCGCGCTATCGCCAAACACCAGGGCGGCTTCGAGGCTGCGACCCATGGTCGCGGCAGTGAGCTCTAGATTTTTCTGCGCGTACTGCTTGAGCGTGAAGATTGAGGCTGTGCTTAGCAGCAGCCAGACCAGCGTCATGGAGATCACCACGCTTATCACGCTAATTCGACGAAGCGCGCGTTTAAATGTCGGGCGCGCGGTCTGTGAAAAGTCCTTATTCATGTGGTTTTTTCCGGGCAAGCATCAGGACGTCCGGGTTAACCCGGACCCCGCTGTGCGTCAGAACGTCCAGATTAACGGAGAAGCGGACCCTGTCGTCGTTGATGATCAGGCAAAACGCGCTACCAATGGAGCAATCCGTATTTTGTTCTGCGATGAGTAAAAGCGGCTTCGGGCCATAGCGGCGAGTTAATTCCGACTGTTGGGTCGGCGATTCGCTGCCAAAATAAAAACCATCGCAGGTTGTTTTTAACGCTTCTTCACTATTACGTACTATCACCGGTTGATAGGGCAAGGCATCCGGATCTTCATGAGCCAGGCTATGGGTGAAGCGTGATGAGGCAAAAATGCACAGCTTCGGCGCCCCTGTTAATGCCGGCCAACGGGTGTAGGTCACGATCCCGGAAACAATAGCGCGAACATGTTCTGAAGGTCCGGCAGCAAAAACAGGAGATACCGCGATGAGAAAAAATACAGTCAATAAAAGACGGTGTAATACTGTCATTAACGCTTCCGTCAAATTCGCCATAGCGCGGGAAAAGCCGCTGCCGATGCCCGGCGCAGAATACCACTGTTAACAAAACCCGTCATTACATGCGCCCTTTGCTTTGGGACAAATCTCACCAGGATTTTTCGTAATCGCGATCGCGATAGCGCGCAAGTTTGCTGTGAATTTTGGTTGCGTAAACATTTTAGTACATATTTTGTCGAGTTAAGTGGCAATTAATTTGCCGGTGTAAACTAAAATTTACGGAATATGGATTGAATTCTTTACTTAGTGTGGTATCGTTACGCCATGCCCGCTGAGGCACCCTTTATCGCAAACGAGCTACACAGGATCGCAATCATGCAAAAAGACGCGCTGAATAACGTACATATT
This sequence comes from Klebsiella sp. HMSC25G12, assembly GCF_001807705.1. Classification (NCBI taxonomy): domain Bacteria; kingdom Pseudomonadati; phylum Pseudomonadota; class Gammaproteobacteria; order Enterobacterales; family Enterobacteriaceae; genus Klebsiella; species Klebsiella sp. HMSC25G12. The sequence goes on from NZ_KV789926.1 coordinate 129,000, forward strand.
ACCGACGAACAGGTGTTAATGACCCCGGAGCAACTGAAGGCGGAATTCCCGCTAAGCGTTGAACAGGAAGCGCAGATTGCGCATGCCCGTGAGACTATCTCCGATATTATCGCCGGCCGCGATCCGCGCCTGCTGGTGGTTTGCGGCCCTTGCTCGATCCACGATCCGGAAGCCGCGATTGAATATGCTCGTCGATTTAAAGCTCTTGCCGCAGAGGTCAGCGATAGCCTCTACCTGGTGATGCGCGTCTACTTTGAAAAACCCCGTACCACTGTCGGCTGGAAGGGGCTGATTAACGATCCGCACATGGATGGTTCGTTTGATGTTGAAGGCGGCCTGAAGATTGCGCGTCGTCTGCTGGTCGAGCTCGTCAATATGGGACTGCCGCTGGCGACGGAAGCGCTGGATCCGAACAGCCCGCAATACCTTGGCGATCTGTTCAGCTGGTCTGCTATCGGCGCACGTACCACGGAATCACAAACGCACCGCGAAATGGCCTCTGGCCTGTCGATGCCGGTCGGCTTTAAAAACGGTACCGACGGTAGTCTGGCGACGGCCATCAACGCCATGCGCGCCGCGGCGATGCCGCATCGTTTCGTCGGCATCAACCAGGCCGGGCAGGTCTGCCTGCTGCAAACGCAGGGTAATCCGAACGGCCATGTGATCCTGCGCGGCGGTAAGGCGCCGAACTACGGTCCGGAAGATGTGGCGAAATGCGAAAAAGAGATGGCGCAGGCGGGACTGAAACCGTCGCTGATGGTAGATTGCAGTCATGGGAACTCCAATAAAGATTTCCGCCGCCAGCCAGCCGTGGCTGAATCCGTTGTCGCACAGATCAAAGATGGCAACCGCTCCATTATCGGCCTGATGATCGAGAGTAATATCCACGAAGGCAATCAGTCCTCTGAACAGCCGCGTGAGACGATGAAATACGGCGTTTCGGTGACGGATGCCTGCATCAGCTGGGAAACCACCGATGCGCTGCTGCGTGAACTGGATAAGGATCTCCGCGGCCATCTGGCGGCCCGTTTGGTGTAAGAGGAAAGTATGGTTGCTGAACTGACCGCGTTACGCGATCAAATTGATGAAGTGGATAAAGCGTTGCTTAGCCTGCTGGCTAAGCGTCTGGAACTGGTGGCCGAAGTCGGCGAGGTGAAGAGCCAGTATGGTCTGCCGATTTACGTCCCGGAGCGCGAGGCGGCGATGCTCGCCTCCCGGCGTGAAGAGGCGGCTGCGCTCGGCGTACCGCCGGATCTGATCGAGGATGTTCTGCGTCGCGTGATGCGGGAATCCTATTCCAGCGAAAACGACAAAGGCTTCAAAACCCTGCACCCGAATCTGCGGCCGGTGGTCATCGTCGGCGGCGGCGGGCAGATGGGGCGTCTGTTTGAGAAGATGTTAACGCTGTCCGGCTACCAGGTGCGTATTCTGGAAAAAGACGATTGGGCCCGGGCGGCGGATATCGTCGCCGATGCCGGCATGGTCATCGTCAGCGTACCGATTCACACCACCGTGGAGACGATCGGCAGGCTGCCGCCGCTGCCGGCGGATTGCATTCTGGTTGACCTTGCCTCGGTGAAAGCGGAGCCGCTGCAGGCGATGCTGGCAGCGCATCAGGGCCCGGTTCTTGGCCTGCACCCGATGTTCGGTCCGGACAGCGGCAGCCTGGCGAAGCAGGTGGTGGTCTATTGTGATGGCCGCCAGCCGGAGGCCTATCAGTGGTTCCTCGAACAAATTCAGGTTTGGGGCGCGCGGCTGCACCGCATCAGCGCCGTTGAGCACGATCAGAACATGGCGTTTATTCAGGCGCTGCGCCACTTTGCCACCTTCGCCTATGGTCTGCACCTGGCAGAAGAGAATGTGCGTCTTGAGCAACTGCTGGCGCTTTCGTCACCTATTTACCGGCTGGAGCTGGCGATGGTGGGGCGCCTGTTTGCCCAGGATCCGCAGCTGTACGCCGACATTATTATGTCATCGGAAAATAACCTGGCGCTGATTAAGCGCTATTACCAGCGTTTCGGCGAAGCGATTGGCTTGCTGGAGCAGGGCGATAAGCAGGCGTTTATCGACAGCTTCCGTAAAGTCGAACATTGGTTTGGCGATTACGCTCAGCGTTTCCAGAGCGAGAGCCGCACGCTGCTGCGTCAGGCGAACGATAATCGGCAGTAAAGCGAAAAAGATGTATACAATAAAGCCAGCGACCGCTGGCTTTTTTTATAGGGATGACAACGATGGCTGAACCACAACCGCTGTTTGACTACACCGGATACCTGCCGGAATGCCCGACCTGGAGCGAGGCTGAACAGGCCCTCTACTGGGCCGATATCATGGAGTGTGAAATCCACCGCTACGATACCCGCAGCGGCGAACACCAGGTGCTGCAGTTTCCGGAGGAGGTCGGCTGTTTCTCCCTGCGTGAGAAGGGCGGATTTATCGTTGCATTACGCAGTGGCATCTGGCTGACCGACGCCCACGGCCTGCTGCGGCGGAAAGTCTGTGATAATCCGAGCAATCCGGAGCTGGCGCGGTTTAACGATGGTGGGACCGATCGCGAGGGGCGTTTTTATGCCGGCACCTTCTGGGGGCCGGGGGATTACAACGGCGCGCTGCTGATGCGAGTCGATAATGACCTGAAGCCGAAAGTGATCCAGTGTGATATCCATGGCGCCAACGGTCTGGCGTTTAGCGCCGACCAGCGCTGGATGTATACCTCTGATACGCCGAACGCCGTGATCTACCGTACGCCGCTGGATGAACAGGGTGAGCCTGGACGACGCGAGGTGTTTCGCCGTTTCCAGCCGGGCGAAGGCATCCCTGACGGGGCGGCGATCGATGTGGAGGGCTGTTACTGGAGCGCGATGTTTGACGGCTGGCGGATTGCTCGTTTCTCGCCGCAGGGCGAGGAGCTGGAGACTTACCCGATGCCGGTTCGTTGTCCGACAATGGTCTGCTTCGGTGGGGCGGATATGAAAACGCTCTATATCACCACAACCCGGGAAAACATGGAGGACGATGAGCTGGCGAAGTACCCGCTGTCAGGCGCCATCTTCACCCTGCCGGTTGCGGTGGCAGGGATGAAGAAATTACCGTTCCGCGAACGTTAAACCGGATCCACTGGCACCACGTTTTCGCTGGGGTAGCAACCGAGGACCTTCATGGAGCGGGTGATTTCCGCCAGCTCCTTTAATGCCTTGCGCATGGGCAGCGAGTCCAGGTTGGCCTGAATATCGAGATAAAACATCTCTTCCCAGGGATTGCCGTGGATCGGGCGAGATTCCAGTTTGGTCATGATCAGATTGTGGTTGCGCAGCACCAGCAGGGCTTCCACCAGGGCGCCCGCCTGCTGACCGGTCGCCATTAACAGCGTGGTCTTGGCCGGAACCTGATCGGAGACGTTCACCGCTTTGCGCGCCAGGACGAGGAAGCGCGTGATGTTCTGCGTCTGGTTGGCCTGGCAGTGCTCCAGCACCTGCAGGCTATACAGGGCGCCACCCGCTTCGCTGCCCAGTGCCGCAACGGCCGGGGAGTTCGCCTGCGCCACTTTTTCCATTGCCGCCGAGGTGCTCTCGGTATATTCAATCTTCCAGTGCGGGTAGCGGCTCAGATACTGGCTGCACTGCTGGAACGGCTGCGGATGGCTGTAGACGGTCTGAATTTTATCGGCATCCGTCGAGGTGCTAACCAGCACGCAATGATCGATAGGGATCGTCAGCTCGCCAACGATCGACAGGCTGGTGTGCTGCAGCAGATCGTAGACGTCGTTGATCCCGCCAGAGCTGGTGTTTTCAATCGGCACCACGGCGTAATCGGCCTGGCCGGTCTCTACCTGATTAAAAATATCGGCGAACTTCGCGCAGCCGCTCTCAATAAACTGCTCAAAATGGCGAGCGGCGTACTGACGCGCCGCCAGATGCGAATAAGAGCCTTTAGGGCCAAGGAAGGCCACGCGGGCCGAATGCGGATTAATTTTATTCAGATGCTGCTGCAGCAGGGTTTGTTGGGTCAGGACGGAGTCTTCGATGATCAGCTGGAACAGGCGGGTGATGTAGTGCGCATCCAGATTATGGCGCTTGCCGATGGTCATCAGACGCTCCAGCAGATCGCGTTCGCGGTCAATATCACGCACTGGACGGTGGGAGGCCAGTTTGGCTTTACCAACCTCAACAGCCAGCCCGCGGCGCTCCGCCAGCAGAGCAAGCAGTTTCTCGTCCAGTGCGCTTATCTTATCGCGCAGCGCCAGTAATGGGTTTTCCTCGGTCATAGATGTTGCCTTTGTTGTTATCAAATAAAAAAGGCCTCCCGGGTGGGAGGCCTTATTGTTCGTCTTCGCATTCTTTCTTATACGACGAATTGCCTCCCGGTCAGGGGAAGGTAAAAAAGAATGCGAAGAAGAACGGGACACGTTTCATGGTAAATTCCTTGAGGTAGTGGGGATTACAGTACCTGTACTGTTTTCACTCTGTCAATAAAAAACGCGCCCGAAGGCGCGTGGCATGACACAACTTAAGTTAAGGATTACTCTTCTTCTTCCACAAAGCCTGCCTCTTTCACCGATGTTGCGGCGCGGCGGGCTTCCCCTTTGTGTTGCACTTTATTCAGCTGCCGTTCCAGCTTGTTGATCAATTCGTTAATGGCGGCGTACATATCTTCATGACGCGCACTGGCAACCAGATGACCGTTTGGCGTATTGATGGTTGCATCAGCGATAAAACCCTGCGGCTCCTTAGACAGAATGATGTGCGGGTTGATTAAATGAGTTTGCCACTTATCCAGTTTGGCGAGACGGTCTGCGACATGCTGGCGGATTGCCGGAGTAATTTCCATTTGTTTACTGGTAATGTTCATTGTCATAAATTTTACCTCTTGTCTTTCCCGTCTTGGTGAATCCAGCATACCTTTCCCAATGTCAAAAAGCGTGATCTAAATCACATTTTATTGTCACTTTTTGTCAACGAATTCATTTTGTGAGACAGGGCAGGAAGAAGTGAGATTTTACTTGTCGAACCCGGTAAAGCAGGCCATATTTGATGAGTTAACCCGGCGCTAAACCGCTTCAGCTTGACGGGATAAAGTATAAAAAAACGGCAGCCACTGGCTGCCGTTTGCGATCCATGAATCAGACTCAGGTGTTCTTGCTGTTCGCGGCGATTATCTTCGCGACTTTGTCCGCCTGGGCGTTCATTTGCATCTGACGATAGGCGTTTTCCATCTTCGGCAGGGCATCGCGGGTGGCCTGGGTATCCGGATAGTTACGCATCATACCTTCCACGCGGTTCACGACGGCAACCCATGCGCCACGGTCGGTGTAGTAATCCACGACCGACAGCTCATATTTGGCCAGGCGATCTTTCAGGAACACCATACGTTTATAGGCGTCAGTGGCGTACTGGCTGTTCGGGTAACCACGCACCAGTTTGGAGAAGTCATTGAAGGCATCGCGCGCGTGCTGTGGATCGCGGTCAGAGCGATCGACACCAAAGAAGCCCTGCAGGGCGCTGTCATCCAGGGCCATGTTGGTCAGGCCGCGCATATAGATGACGTAATCGATATTCGGGTGGGTGGGGTTCAAACGCATGAAGCGATCGATGGCCGCCTGAGCCAGCGGCAGATCGGCGTTTTTGTAATACGCATAAATCAGATCCAGCTGTACCTGTTGGGAATAAGGGCCGAATGGATAACGGTTATCCAACGCTTCCAGTTGCGTTATCGCCTGTTTCCAGTTACCGTCCTGCAGTTTTTGCTGGGCGGTCGCGTAGATTTCATTCGGCGGATTATCAGGCACCTCTTCCTTAGAGCCGGAGCAACCCACCAAAGCCAGGCTCAGTGTGGCGGCTGCCACCAGGTATTTCATGCGCGTCATGACGTTTTGACTTCCTCAAAATGTTTATGCGGGAGAATCTCTGTTCCTGCTCCCGATTAAGACCAGCTACAATAGCACACTATATTAAACGGCAAAGCCGTAAAACCCAACGTTAAACGAAGAAGCTGTATATGGCACAACGAGTACAACTCACCGCAACGGTGACCGAAAATCAACTCGGTCAACGCTTAGATCAGGCTTTGGCCGAATTGTTCCCTGATTATTCGCGATCGCGGATAAAAGAATGGATCCTGGACCAACGCGTATTAGTCAATGGCAGCATTGGCGATAAGCCGAAAGAAAAAGTGCTGGGGGGAGAGCACATCGCTATCGATGTCGAAATCGAAGAAGAGGCGCGCTTCCAGCCGCAGGATATTCCGCTCAATATCGTTTACGAAGATGATGACATCCTCGTGATTAACAAACCGCGCGATCTGGTTGTGCATCCTGGCGCGGGCAACCCTGACGGTACTGTGCTGAATGCGCTGCTGCACTACTATCCGCCGATCGCCGATGTGCCGCGCGCGGGGATCGTGCACCGTCTGGATAAGGACACCACCGGTCTGATGGTGGTGGCGAAAACCATTCCGGCACAAACCCGGCTGGTGGAGTCGTTGCAGCTGCGCGAGATCACTCGCGAGTATGAAGCGGTGGCCATCGGTCATATGACTTCCGGTGGCACAGTGGAAGAGCCGATCAGTCGTCACCCGACGAAACGTACCCATATGGCGGTGCATCCGATGGGCAAACCGGCGGTGACCCACTACCGCATTATGGAACATTTCCGCATCCATACCCGCCTGCGCCTGCGCCTGGAAACCGGTCGTACGCACCAGATCCGTGTGCATATGTCGCATATCACCCATCCGCTGGTGGGTGACCAGGTATATGGCGGCCGGCCGCGTCCGCCGAAGGGCGCGTCGGAGGAGTTCATCACCGCGCTGCGTAAATTCGACCGTCAGGCGCTGCACGCCACCATGTTGCGTCTGTATCACCCGATCACCGGCATTGAAATGGAGTGGCATGCGCCCATCCCACAGGATATGGTCGAGCTCATCGAGGCGATGCGTGCCGATTTTGAAGCCCATAAGGACGATATTGACTGGTTATGACTAAACTGATTGTACCGCAGTGGCCGATGCCCCGCAGCGTGGCGGCCTGTAGTTCGACCCGCATTGGCGGCGTGAGTCTGCCGCCCTATGACTCGCTCAACCTGGGCGCCCATTGCGGAGACAATCTGCAGCATGTTGAAGAAAACCGGCGGCGGATGTTTGCTGCCGGTGGCTTGCCGTCTTACCCGGTTTGGCTGGAGCAGGTTCATGGCACCGATGTTCTGACGCTGGACGGCGGACCCTATCCATCGAAACGCGCAGATGCTTCTTATAGTCGTACGCCAGGCACCGTCTGTGCGGTGATGACCGCCGACTGCCTGCCGGTCCTGTTCTGTAACCGCGACGGCACCGAAGTCGCCGCGGCGCATGCTGGATGGCGCGGCTTATGCGAAGGGGTTCTGGAAGAGACGGTTGCCCGTTTCGCCGATAAAGCCGAAAACATGATGGCGTGGCTGGGCCCGGCCATTGGTCCGCAGGCATTTGAGGTGGGGCCGGAAGTCCGGGATGCCTTTATGGCGAAAGACGAGAACGCGCACCGGGCTTTTCGTCCGGCAGGCGAGAAATATTTTGCTGATATCTATCAACTGGCTCGGCAGCGTCTGGCAAACGTCGGCGTTGAGCAGATTTTCGGCGGCGATCGCTGCACGCTAAGCGAAAAGGATGATTTTTTCTCTTACCGGCGCGACAAGACCACCGGTCGTATGGCAAGTTTCATTTGGCTGATATAACCTAGAGAATCAAGACGATCCAGAAGGCAAACTTATTTTTCGCATAGTTCAGGTCTTTAACCTTGAATAATTGAGGGATGACCTCATTTAATCTCCAGTAGCAAATTTGACCTGTTTATGGGAGGAGTTATGCGTCTGGATCGTCTTACCAATAAATTCCAGCTTGCTCTTGCCGATGCCCAGTCACTCGCACTCGGGCACGACAACCAATTCATCGAACCTCTTCATTTAATGAGCGCCTTACTGAATCAGGAAGGGGGATCGGTACGTCCTTTATTAACCTCGGCGGGCGTCAATGCCGGGAAACTACGCACTGACATCGAGCAGGCCTTGAGCCGTTTACCGCAGGTGGAAGGCACCGGCGGCGATGTACAACCTTCTCAGGATTTAGTGCGGATCCTGAACCTTTGCGACAAGCTGGCGCAAAAGAAAAAGGACAACTTTATTTCGTCGGAACTGTTCGTTCTGGCGGCGCTTGAATCGCGCGGTACGCTGACCGACCTTTTAAAATCTGCCGGAGCAACAACCGCCAACGTGACTCAGGCGATTGAACAAATGCGCGGAGGTGAAAGCGTGAACGATCAGGGTGCCGAAGACCAACGTCAGGCATTGAAGAAATTTACCGTCGATCTGACCGAGCGAGCCGAGCAGGGCAAGCTGGATCCGGTGATCGGCCGTGATGAAGAGATTCGCCGTACCATCCAGGTACTGCAGCGTCGTACCAAAAACAACCCGGTACTGATTGGTGAACCCGGGGTGGGTAAAACGGCAATCGTCGAAGGACTGGCGCAGCGTATCGTCAACGGCGAAGTACCAGAAGGGTTGAAAGGCCGTCGGGTATTGGCGCTGGATATGGGGGCGCTGGTGGCCGGGGCGAAATACCGCGGTGAGTTTGAAGAGCGTCTGAAAGGCGTGCTGACTGACCTGTCAAAACAGGAAGGCAACGTCATTCTGTTTATCGACGAACTGCATACCATGGTGGGCGCTGGTAAAGCCGACGGCGCGATGGATGCGGGTAACATGCTGAAGCCGGCGCTGGCGCGTGGTGAACTGCACTGCGTCGGGGCGACAACGCTTGATGAATACCGTCAGTACATCGAAAAAGACGCCGCGCTGGAACGTCGCTTCCAGAAAGTGTTCGTCGCCGAGCCGACGGTAGAAGATACCATCGCTATTCTGCGTGGCCTGAAAGAACGTTACGAGCTGCACCACCACGTGCAGATCACTGACCCGGCGATTGTCGCGGCGGCGACCTTGTCGCATCGCTATATTGCCGACCGTCAGCTGCCGGATAAAGCCATCGACCTTATCGATGAGGCGGCGTCCAGCATTCGTATGCAGATCGACTCCAAGCCGGAAGAGCTGGACCGTCTCGATAGACGTATTATCCAGCTGAAACTGGAACAGCAGGCGCTGAAGAAAGAGTCTGATGAAGCGAGCCTGAAACGTCTCGATATGCTCAACGAGGAGCTGGCGGATAAAGAGCGTCAGTACTCGGTACTGGAAGAAGAGTGGAAAGCGGAAAAAGCCTCTCTCTCCGGCACCCAGACTATTAAAGCCGAGCTGGAACAGGCGAAAATCGCTATCGAACAGGCGCGTCGCGTCGGCGATCTGGCGCGGATGTCCGAGCTGCAGTACGGCAAAATTCCGGAACTGGAGAAACAGCTGGCGGCTGCCACTCAGTCCGAAGGGAAAACCATGCGTCTGCTGCGTAATAAAGTGACGGATGCTGAGATCGCCGAAGTGCTGGCCCGCTGGACCGGTATCCCTGTCTCCCGGATGATGGAAAGCGAGCGCGACAAACTGCTGCGTATGGAGCAGGAGCTGCATCATCGGGTGATTGGCCAGGATGAGGCGGTTGAAGCGGTATCGAACGCCATTCGCCGTAGCCGCGCTGGGCTATCCGATCCGAACCGGCCGATTGGTTCGTTCCTGTTCCTCGGTCCAACCGGGGTCGGTAAAACCGAGCTGTGTAAAACGCTGGCTAACTTTATGTTCGACAGCGACGACGCGATGGTGCGTATCGATATGTCCGAGTTTATGGAGAAACACTCCGTCTCGCGTCTGGTCGGTGCGCCTCCGGGATACGTCGGCTATGAAGAGGGTGGTTACCTGACCGAGGCGGTGCGTCGTCGTCCTTATTCCGTCATTCTGCTGGATGAAGTGGAAAAAGCGCACCCGGATGTGTTCAACATTCTGCTGCAGGTACTCGACGACGGGCGTCTGACCGACGGGCAGGGGAGAACGGTCGACTTCCGTAATACGGTGGTCATCATGACCTCGAACCTCGGTTCCGATCTGATTCAGGAACGGTTTGGCGAACTGGACTACGGTCATATGAAGGATCTGGTACTGGGAGTGGTAAGCCAGAACTTCCGTCCGGAGTTTATTAACCGTATCGACGAAGTGGTGGTCTTCCATCCTCTGGGTGAGAAACACATTGCTTCTATTGCCCAGATCCAGCTGCAGCGTTTGTATAAACGCCTGGAAGAGCGTGGGTATGAAGTGCGGATGTCCGATGAGGCGCTGAAGTTGCTGAGCGCCAACGGTTACGATCCGGTATACGGCGCGCGGCCACTGAAACGCGCTATTCAGCAGCAGATTGAGAACCCGTTAGCCCAGCAGATCCTTTCCGGTGAGCTGGTTCCGGGGAAAGCTGTCGAGCTGGTGGTGAAAGACGACCGTATTGTGGCAGTGCAGTAAATCACAAAACGACAAAAACGGGCCCAACGGGCTCGTTTTTGTTTAAAAACCAGGCAAGAATTAAAGCTCAACACCTGGTTTGGTTGAAAAGTGAGCGGTTGAATTCTTTTTTTGAATTTATCCTTGTCACTTCAGAATTACTCCCTATAATGCGCCTCCACTG
>NZ_KV789926.1:139585-139796 GCF_001807705.1 Klebsiella sp. HMSC25G12
GTTCCCCGCGCCAGCGGGGATAAACCGGGTTCGGCGGCGACGCTAAATCGGCGCAGGCGGTGTTCCCCGCGCCAGCGGGGATAAACCGTTTTTAAAAAGGCGATAGAAACAGAGGGGTATGTGTTCCCCGCGCCAGCGGGGATAAACCGGTATAGAGAACGCCGCACAGCGCATTAACCGTGTGTTCCCCGCGCCAGCGGGGATAAACCGG
>NZ_KV789926.1:139816-140030 GCF_001807705.1 Klebsiella sp. HMSC25G12
TGTTCCCCGCGCCAGCGGGGATAAACCGTTCGATGCTGACCTTAATATTGATTACGGTGAGTGTTCCCCGCGCCAGCGGGGATAAACCGCATTTCAATAACGCGACAGTGTTCTACTGTTAGTGTTCCCCGCGCCAGCGGGGATAAACCGTCGACAGCCGTGACCATGATGCGCTGTCGAGAGTGTTCCCCGCGCCAGCGGGGATAAACCGTTC
>NZ_KV789926.1:140050-140872 GCF_001807705.1 Klebsiella sp. HMSC25G12
TGTTCCCCGCGCCAGCGGGGATAAACCGCATTATCGGGGCCGGTGAAATGCCGCGCCCTCGTGTTCCCCGCGCCAGCGGGGATAAACCGCCCCATTACGGGAGGTGCTCTTGCCTGATAACGTGTTCCCCGCGCCAGCGGGGATAAACCGGTTGAACACTCAGGCGCCCTTGCCGTGAGCTCGTGTTCCCCGCGCCAGCGGGGATAAACCGGGTTCATCAATCGCTCTCGTTCTGCCCGTTGAGTGTTCCCCGCGCCAGCGGGGATAAACCGGCGATAGCGAATACTCAACATCGCAATATGACGTGTTCCCCGCGCCAGCGGGGATAAACCGTTGGCTTACCCGGGAGATCAGTAACCCGCAGTGTGTTCCCCGCGCCAGCGGGGATAAACCGGTAGTGAACATCAGAGCCAATGGTGATCTGCAGTGTTCCCCGCGCCAGCGGGGATAAACCGTCCCGCCTCAACAATCCCCAGCGCATGACCATGTGTTCCCCGCGCCAGCGGGGATAAACCGTGTCCTCAATCTCCCACACTCGGCATGCATATGTGTTCCCCGCGCCAGCGGGGATAAACCGCGTGGTTTTGAATGGCAAATCGTCTTCTGACGGTGTTCCCCGCGCCAGCGGGGATAAACCGGCGCAGCCGCTGAAAGTATCAGGTACTAAGGCGTGTTCCCCGCGCCAGCGGGGATAAACCGTAGTAGGGCGGTGAGCCGTCTTGCTGTTCGAAGTGTTCCCCGCGCCAGCGGGGATAAACCGCTTGAGGGAGTGGATAATTGACTGCACATCCTGTGTTCCCCGCGCCAGCGGGGATAAACCGG
>NZ_KV789926.1:140892-141109 GCF_001807705.1 Klebsiella sp. HMSC25G12
GACGTGTTCCCCGCGCCAGCGGGGATAAACCGCGCTGCCAGTGCAGCGGGACGGGGAAGACACTGTGTTCCCCGCGCCAGCGGGGATAAACCGATCGCCGGGGCGCTCAATACCGCCGCACTGGGGTGTTCCCCGCGCCAGCGGGGATAAACCGCTCGTAGTGGTCAGGAGACAGAGTGATGGCAGGTGTTCCCCGCGCCAGCGGGGATAAACCGGC
>NZ_KV789926.1:141129-233901 GCF_001807705.1 Klebsiella sp. HMSC25G12
GAAGTGTTCCCCGCGCCAGCGGGGATAAACCGAGCTCCGCATCCGCAGCAGAAACAAATCCAGTGTGTTCCCCGCGCCAGCGGGGATAAACCGAAATATAATGGGAATTGCCCCGCTCCGGCGGGGTGTTCCCCGCGCCAGCGGGGATAAACCGCGGGATCGCTGCCACCAAACGGCTGATAATGGGTGTTCCCCGCGCCAGCGGGGATAAACCGCTCGCCCCAGTCCGGTTTGCTCATCAACTACTGTGTTCCCCGCGCCAGCGGGGATAAACCGGCGGCAACGCCTCACAGATGCACAAATAAATTGTGTTCCCCGCGCCAGCGGGGATAAACCGCGAAGACACGCTGGCACAGATTGCCGAGCTAAGTGTTCCCCGCGCCAGCGGGGATAAACCGCATGTCAGCCCCTCAATGTTATAGCGCTGCTGGTGTTCCCCGCGCCAGCGGGGATAAACCGTTCAATGCGGCGATAACTTCCTTTAAATCCACGTGTTCCCCGCGCCAGCGGGGATAAACCGGGTTGCGACATCGCGCCAGGTATTAATCACGGGTGTTCCCCGCGCCAGCGGGGATAAACCATCGACGATGTTCTGCGTGATGGTGATGTATGCGTGTTCCCCGCATTCACGGGGATAAGCCCGCAATTAACAATCAGGCGCCATCTCATAGGCTGTTTGATGGCGCAGGATCAGCACCGCTTGCCACCAGCCCTGCGCCTGAGCTTTTTTGTGTCCTTTTGTCGGCAAAGCATTGGTAAACGCTTGGGCGGCGTCTCTATCCTCAGTTAGCGCAAAATAGGCCAGAGCTTTTGCTACTGGCCCGTGCGCATCAGGCGTCGTGCGAGCAGATTGCGTAGCCTGGCGTCGGCGCTTTCGCGCCCGGCATTTTTCGGCATATTAAGATCAGAAGGAGAAGGTGCCGGGACATATTTATCCACGAAAGCAATGAGCTCATTGACCGTTAGCACCCGTTCGGCAATGTGCGCGACATCCGGCCAGTAATTTTCTTTCGCCTGATACATCAACCACATCGCCTGCAGATAGTCGTCGCGGTTGAGCGCGAGTATCGCCTGCTCGGCGTGAATACGGCAGACCGGCGTCACAAACTCCTCGCTGATAATGTCATCACTAGACTGCTGGAAGCCCCATGCTTCGTTTGGCAGGAATGACGCAGCCGCTTGGGCGAACCATGCCGCCGCTGTTATGGCATCACCCGCCCGCAGCGCCATTTTGGCTCTCACCCAGGCGGTGAGCCCGTCTTCTTTGGCATTTTTCAACATGAGCGTCACCAGCGGATACTGGCCTTGTCAGGAAACGCCAGCCACAGCCTGCGGGTGGTGAATGACTGCCGCCAGCGTACTAAGCGACCAGGTGCGGGTATCGTTATCCAGCGGCAGACGAAACCAAACGATACCTGAAAATTTTTTGGTGGATCTTGTTCCAGTTCGCGAATAAAAGTGTCGATTTGCTGCGGTGAAACGCTCAGTTCTTGTTTTTCAGCCGCAATCCACAGCGGCGACTCGCTTTCGACGCTGGCGGGCTTTCCCTAAGAAGAGATGAGCGCGGAACCATCGGCAGGGAACGCCAGGCGAAAGGGGTGAGGGCAATAAGCGCATACTGCCTGCTCCAGCGCTGCGCCTGTGTGGGGGCGAACAAACAGGTCCCCGGGGATTGCACACTATGAAGTTGCAGCACGGAACTGTCTGCCGCGCTCAGCAGAGGACGCAGATCCTGGGAGGCGGGCCAGGCGGACGCCTTCCTGAGGATGAAACTGGATCCCCAGAACGCGCAAGGTGGAAAACAGCGCCTGGCTTTGCCGTAGCGCGGTTTTATGCTGGTCACTCCAGACGCGCTGCCAGATATAGACCTGGCTGTCGGCGAGAGCCCCCGCGCTGGCAGCCAGCAGCAGAAAAAGAAGTCCTGAACAGCGAAAATTTATCATGGCGACAGTCCTTGTTGCCGGCGTTGACTAACCGATTATTTTAATGACGATGGCTTCTCCACCTTCGCCAGCTCTTTCACCAGCGGCAGCATCACTTTCACTACCTCGCGGCTGCGGCGTTCTATGCGTCCCGGCAGCGCGTGGTCGAGATACTGCTGATTATCAATCTGCACGCTATGCCAGCTGGTGCCGTCCGGGAAGGCGCGGGATTTCTGGCGCTGCTGATAGCCATCCTTTTTGCCGAGTGACCAGTTGGTTGCCTCGACCGACAGCACCGGGATCCCCGCGCTGTCGAAGACGCTGGCGTCGTTACAGCAGGCGGTGCCTTTTGGGTATGCTGGGTTCAGTCCTGGATTGGTCGCCGCGACAATCCCCTTGCTGCGGGCGATAGCCAGCGCACGGTCGCGGGTTAGCTTACGCACCGAGGCCGGCGTGCGGCGGCCACTGTTGAAGTAAAGCTTATCGCCCACCACCAGATTATCGAGGTTGATCACCAGCAGGGTATTTTTCTTTTCCGCCTCACTCATGCGCTGCAGCAGATTTTGCGCCCCGAGACGACCTTCCTCTTCACCGCTGGTGGCGATAAAGCGAATGCCATAGCGGGTGGGGATATTCTTTAAATGATCCGCCAGCTCCAGCATCACGCCGAGCCCCATCGCGTTGTCGTCGATGCCCTGCAGCGTCAGGCCGCCAAGGTTGTTCTCCACGTCTTTATCGCTCTGCGGCGCGTAGGTATCGAGGTGCGCCATAATAATGATTTGCTGGCGGGACTGGCCTTCATGGGCGGCGATCACCGTACTGCCGGTGGCGTTATGCCAGTTCTTACGCTGATTGTTATCGGTATAGATGTAGCGGGTATTGAAGCTGCGCACGTCGCTCTGATACCCCATCTGGGCGAACTGCTGGCGGAGGTACTCGGCTGACAACATCTCGGCTGGTGTTCCGGTCATTCGTCCCGGGAAGACGGTGGCGATATGACGAGCCTGGCTACTGGCGGTGTCGCCCAGCGCGCTGAATGCGGGGGCGGCGGCGAAAACAAAACCGGTGCCGAGCGCCAGAGGAAGCAGACGGCGGCACAACGCGGAAAACATAAGGGGTCCTTACACGAACAAGACAATTTGACGCGTACAGTATGAAACTGTGACCGCGGTTAAACAATTTCAATTGCTCTTAAATAGCGGAAAAATAGCGCGTTAAGCACTTTTTGATATTTGTATTTCCACAGCGTTATTCCTTTGCGTCACAACTCATTCCATTTCGTAATTTCATTTGCTCTCAGGCGCACCCTATAGTCGCAGTATCGCTGATTGTAAGAGAGTTGTTGCGCCGTGGATTACTTGCCCCTTTTTGCCGAACTGAAACAAAGGCCCGTGCTGGTGATCGGCGGCGATGAGATTGCTGAACGCAAGATTAAATTCCTGCTGCGCGCCCAGGCGCAGGTGCAGGTGGTCGCCGGGACGCTCTCTCCGGCGCTGGCCGATCTGGCGGCGCGCCAGGCGCTTAGCTGGCGGGCGACGGAATTTAGCGAGTCGCTGGTGGATGATGTCTTTCTGGTGATTGCGGCCACGGAGGATGAGGCGCTTAACCAGCGGGTGTTTGCGGCGGCTAACGCGCGCTACCGGTTGGTCAACGTGGTGGATAACCAGGCGCTGTGCTCGTTTGTCTTCCCTTCTATCGTCGACCGTTCGCCGCTGCTCGTGGCGATCTCCTCCAGCGGCAAAGCGCCAGTGCTGTCGCGCATTCTGCGCGAGAAAATTGAAGCGCTGCTGCCGACGAACCTCGGGCGGCTGGCGGAATCGGCGAGCTACTGGCGTAACCATCTGAAAACTCGTCTGACGACCACCGAAGCGCGTCGCCGCTTCTGGGAACGCGTCTTCACCGGCCGCTTTGCCAGCCTGATGGTGGCGGGTAATCATGCGGAGGCGGAAAAGGCGCTGCAGGATGAGCTGGATAAGCCCGAACGCGAGACGGGAGAAATTATTCTGGTGGGCGCCGGGCCGGGCGATGCCGGGCTGCTGACCCTTCGTGGTCTGCAGGCGATCCAGCAGGCGGACGTGGTTTTCCACGACCATCTGGTGACCCCGCCGGTTCTCGAGCTGGTGCGCCGCGATGCCGAGTTAATCTGTGTCGGCAAACGCGCCGGCGAGCACTCGGTGCCGCAGCATGAAACCAATCAGCTGCTGGTGGCGGCGGCGAAGGCGGGGAAAACCGTCGTGCGTCTGAAGGGCGGGGATCCGTTTATTTTTGGCCGCGGCGCAGAAGAGTTGCAGGCTGCCGCCGAAGCGGGGATCCCGTTTCAGGTGGTGCCAGGCGTCACTGCCGCCGCCGGGGCGACGGCCTATGCCGGTATTCCACTGACCCATCGCGACTATGCGCAAAGCGCCGTCTTTGTTACCGGCCACTACAAGCCGGATAGCGCCCCCTTCGACTGGTCGCTGCTGGCGAAGAGCCAACAAACGCTGGCGATCTACATGGGCACCATGAAGGCGGCGGAAATTAGCGCTCAGCTGATCGCCCACGGTCGCGACAGCACTACGCCGGTCGCGGTGATTTCCCGCGGTACCCGCGACGATCAGCAGACGATAACCGGCACATTGCAACAACTCGAACACCTGGCGAAAGACGCCCCGATGCCCGCCCTGCTGGTGGTGGGCGAAGTGGTGCAGCTGCATCAGCAGCTCGCCTGGTTTCAACAAACATCATCCGCCGAGGGGTTTAACGCTTCGGTGGTCAATCTGGCTTAAGGAACGGTTATGGACCAAAAACGACTCACTCACCTGCGGCAACTGGAGGCGGAAAGCATCCATATTATTCGTGAGGTGGCCGCCGAATTTTCTAACCCGGTGATGATGTACTCCATCGGGAAAGATTCCAGCGTAATGCTGCATCTGGCGCGCAAAGCGTTTTATCCGGGAACCCTGCCGTTCCCGCTGCTGCACGTCGATACCGGCTGGAAATTCCGTGAGATGTATGAGTTCCGCGACCGGACTGCTAAAGCCTACGGCTGTGAGCTGCTGGTGCATAAAAACCCGGAAGGGGTGGCGATGGGCATCAACCCGTTTGTCCACGGCAGCGCTAAGCATACCGATATCATGAAAACGGAAGGCCTGAAGCAGGCGCTGAACAAATACGGCTTTGACGCCGCGTTCGGCGGCGCGCGTCGCGACGAAGAGAAATCCCGCGCGAAAGAGCGCATCTACTCCTTCCGCGACCGCTTCCACCGCTGGGACCCGAAAAATCAGCGTCCGGAGCTGTGGCACAACTACAACGGCCAGATTAACAAAGGCGAAAGCATCCGCGTCTTCCCGCTCTCCAACTGGACTGAGCTGGATATCTGGCAGTACATCTATCTGGAAAATATTGAAATCGTGCCGCTGTATCTGGCCGCTGAGCGCCCGGTGCTGGAGCGCGACGGTATGCTGATGATGATCGATGACGACCGTATCGATCTGCAGCCGGGCGAAGTGATTGAAAAACGGATGGTGCGTTTCCGTACCCTTGGCTGCTGGCCGCTGACCGGCGCAGTGGAGTCTGAAGCGCAGACGCTGCCGGAAATTATTGAAGAGATGCTGGTATCGACCACCAGTGAACGTCAGGGCCGCGTGATTGACCGCGACCAGGCCGGCTCGATGGAGCTGAAGAAACGTCAGGGGTATTTCTAAGGAGCCGCCATGAACACCACAATTGCCCAACAAATTGCTAATGAAGGCGGCGTAGAAGCTTACCTGCACGCGCAACAGCACAAGAGCCTGCTGCGTTTTTTGACCTGCGGCAGCGTCGATGACGGCAAAAGCACCTTAATTGGCCGTCTGCTGCACGATACGCGCCAGATCTATGAAGACCAGCTGTCGTCTCTGCACAACGACAGCAAGCGTCACGGTACCCAGGGCGAAAAACTGGACCTGGCGCTGCTGGTGGACGGCCTGCAGGCTGAGCGTGAGCAGGGCATCACCATCGATGTCGCTTACCGTTACTTCTCGACCGAAAAACGCAAATTTATCATCGCCGACACCCCGGGGCACGAGCAGTACACGCGCAATATGGCCACCGGCGCGTCAACCTGCGACCTGGCGATCCTGCTGATCGATGCGCGCAAAGGCGTGCTCGACCAGACCCGCCGTCACAGCTTTATCTCTACGCTGCTGGGCATTAAGCACCTGGTGGTAGCGGTCAACAAAATGGATCTCGTCGAGTTTAGCGAAGCGCGCTTCAACGAGATCCGGGAAGATTATCTGACTTTCGCCGAGCAGCTGCCGGGCAACCTCGATATCCGCTTTGTACCGCTGTCGGCGCTGGAAGGCGATAACGTCGCCAGCCAGAGCGCGAATATACCGTGGTACAGCGGCCCGACCCTGCTGGAAGTCCTCGAAACCGTGGAGATCCAGCGGGTGGTCGAGAGCCAGCCGCTGCGCTTCCCGGTGCAGTATGTTAACCGTCCGAACCTCGATTTCCGCGGCTTCTCCGGCACGGTCGCCTCTGGCACGGTTACCGTTGGCCAGCGTCTGAAGGTGCTGCCGTCGGGCGTCGAATCGAGCGTGGCGCGTATCGTCACCTTCGACGGCGACCTGCAGGAAGCTGCCGCCGGCGAAGCCATTACCCTTGTGTTGAAAGATGAAATCGACATCAGCCGCGGCGACCTGCTGGTTGACGCGCAAGCCTCGCTGCCGGCGGTGCAAAGCGCCAGCATCGACGTGGTGTGGATGGCCGAGCAGCCGCTGACCCCGGGCCAGAGCTACGACATTAAAATCGCCGGCAAGAAGACCCGCGCTCGCGTCGACGCTATCCGCTACCAGGTCGATATTAACAACCTGACCCAGCGTGAAGTCGAGTCTCTCCCGCTGAACGGCATTGGGCTGGTGGAGCTGACCTTTGACGAACCTTTAGTGCTGGATCCGTATCAGCAAAACCCGGTGACCGGCGGCCTTATCTTTATCGATCGCCTGACCAACGTCACCGTGGGCGCCGGGATGGTCAACGAGCCGCACCTGCAGGCGTCGACCTCGGCATCGCAGTACAGCGCCTTCGAGCTGGAGCTGAACCAGCTGATCCGTAAACACTTCCCACACTGGGACGCCCGCGACCTGCTGGGAGGCCAATAATGGCCCAGCATGACGAAAACGTCGTCTGGCATGCCCATCCTGTAACTCAGCAGCAGCGGGAACAGCATCACGGCCATCGCGGCGTGGTGCTGTGGTTTACCGGCCTTTCGGGGTCGGGTAAATCCACTGTCGCCGGGGCGCTGGAAGAGGCGCTGCATGAGCGTGGCGTCAGCACCTATCTGCTGGACGGCGACAACGTGCGCCATGGTCTGTGCAGCGATCTGGGATTCAGTGATGAGGATCGCAAAGAGAACATTCGCCGCGTCGGCGAAGTGGCCAGGCTGATGGTCGATGCCGGGCTGGTGGTATTGACGGCATTTATATCACCACACCGCGCGGAACGGCAGATGGTGCGCGAGCGCCTGGGGGAGGGACGCTTTATCGAAGTGTTCGTCGATACCCCGCTGGCCATCTGCGAGGCGCGGGATCCGAAAGGATTATACAAGAAGGCGCGGGCAGGGGAATTACGCAATTTCACCGGCATAGACTCGGTCTATGAGGCACCGGAAAAGGCGGAAATTCATCTGGATGGTGAACAATTGGTAACAAATTTGGTGCACCAACTATTAGACCTGCTGCAACAGAGCGATATTATCAGATCCTGAAACGGCAGCGGCATCGAGGGGTGCCGGTTGCCCGGTCTACAGGATTCGATATGCGCAATACCCAGAACCTCAGTATTATTCGTTCAGAACCGCCTCCGGCGATCGGCGACGAGACCACCTGGTCTCTGTCGGGCGCTGCCGTGGGCTTTATTTCATGGCTGCTGGCGCTGGGTATTCCCTTCCTTCTCTATGGCAGTAATACGCTCTTCTTCCTCCTTTACACCTGGCCGTTCTTCCTTGCGTTGATGCCGGTGGCGGTAGTGGTCGGTATTGCGCTGCACTCTCTGCTCAATGGCAAACTGCTCTATAGCGCCAGCGCGACCATCCTGACCGTCGGGCTGATGTTTGCGCTACTCTTCCTCTGGCTGTTGGGATAACCCGTTTCCGGGATGAATCAAGCATGGGTATCGGCAGCAAAAATATGGTACAGTCCCCGCGTTACGCGGCATCGTCCGCGCGCCCCGGTAGCGTACCCGGGCGAGTTTTGGGATGATGATGCCGTTTTTCAGGGGGCAGGATGGGTAAACTAACGCTGCTATTATTAGCTTTGCTGGTCTGGCTACAGTATTCACTGTGGTTCGGTAAAAACGGCCTGCACGACTACACGCGGGTTAACGACGACGTCACCGCCCAGCAGGCGACTAACGCCAAATTAAAAGCACGCAACGATCAGCTATTTGCCGAAATTGACGACCTCAACGGCGGGCAGGAAGCGATCGAGGAGCGCGCGCGCAATGAACTCAGTATGACCCGCCCGGGCGAAACCTTCTATCGTCTGGTACCGGATGCGTCTAAACGCAACCAGGCATCGGGACAACAGCAGAACAATCGATAACCAGGCCCAGGATTACGACATGGCAGCCACTTTTCCGGGCGTTTGCGCCGTGGTGCCGGCAGCCGGTTTTGGCCGCCGCATGCAAACGGAATGCCCGAAACAATATCTCTCAATCGGTAACAAAACGATTCTCGAACATGCCGTCGCCGCACTGCTGGCGAATGCGTGCGTCCAGCGCGTGGTGATTGCCGTCAGCCCCGGCGATCGGCGCTTCAGCCAGCTACCGCTGGCGCAGCACCCGCAAATTACCGTCGTGGATGGCGGCGCCGAGCGCGCCGATTCCGTGCTCGCGGGCCTGAAGGCGTTGCCGGAGGCGCAGTGGGTGCTGGTGCATGACGCCGCGCGCCCCTGCCTGCATCAGGACGACCTCAGCCGTCTGCTGGCGCTCAGCGAAACCAGCCGTGTCGGGGGGATCCTCGCGGCGCCGGTGCGCGACACCATGAAGCGCGCCGAGCCGGGCAAAACCGCTATCGCCCATACCGTCGATCGTAATGACCTGTGGCATGCGCTCACCCCGCAATTTTTCCCTCGCGAGCTGCTGGTGGATTGCCTCACCCGGGCGCTGAACGAGGGGGCGACCATCACTGATGAAGCCTCGGCGCTGGAGTACTGCGGCTTCCATCCGCAACTGGTCGCCGGTCGCGCGGATAATATTAAAGTGACGCGCCCGGAAGACCTGGCGCTGGCTGAATTTTACCTCACCCGTTCCCGACACCAGGAGAAAGCTTAATGCGAATTGGACATGGTTTTGACGTACACGCTTTTGGCGGTGAAGGCCCAATCATTATTGGCGGGGTACGCATTCCTTATGAAAAAGGGCTGCTGGCCCACTCCGACGGCGACGTCGCGCTGCATGCGCTGACCGACGCGCTGCTGGGCGCCGCGGCGCTCGGCGATATCGGCAAACTGTTCCCCGATACCGATCCGGCGTTTAAAGGCGCCGATAGCCGCGAACTGCTGCGCGAAGCGTGGCGTCGTATTCAGGCCAAAGGCTATACGCTCGGCAACGTCGACGTCACCATTATCGCCCAGGCGCCGAAGATGCTGCCGCATATTCCGCAGATGCGCGTCTTTATCGCTGAAGATCTCGGCTGCCATATGGACGACGTCAACGTGAAAGCGACCACCACCGAGAAGCTGGGCTTCACCGGCCGCGGGGAAGGGATCGCCTGCGAAGCGGTCGCGCTGCTGCGTAAGGCCGAAAAATGATCGCCTTTGACCAACTGACCTGGCTGCACGGCAAGCCGCAGAGCAGCGGGCTGCTGAAAGCCAATCCGGAAGATTTTCTGGTAGTGGAGGATCTGGGCTTTGCGCCGGACGGCGAAGGCGAACATGTGCTGGTGCGGATCCTGAAAAACGGCTGCAATACGCGCTTTGTCGCCGACGCGCTGGCGAAATTCCTCAAGATCCACGCCCGAGAAGTGAGCTTCGCCGGGCAAAAGGATAAGCACGCCGTCACCGAGCAGTGGCTGTGCGCGCGGGTGCCCGGCAAAGAGATGCCGGACCTGAGCAAATTTCAGCTCGAGGGCTGCCAGGTACTGGAATATGCCCGCCATAAGCGTAAGCTGCGTTTAGGCGCGCTGAAAGGCAACCAGTTTACCGTGATCCTGCGCGAGATTAGCCATCGCCAGGACGTGGAGACGCGTCTGCAGGCCATCGCTGAACGGGGCGTACCGAACTATTTCGGCGCGCAGCGCTTTGGCATTGGCGGCAGTAATCTGCAGGGCGCGTTGCGCTGGGCGGAAAGCGACGCGCCGGTGCGCGATCGCAATAAGCGCAGTTTTTGGTTGTCGGCGGCCCGCAGTGCGTTGTTTAATCAGCAAGTCAGTATTAGATTAAAAAAAACGGAATTTAATCAGGTTGTTGATGGCGATGCGCTACAATTAGCGGGGCGTGGGAGCTGGTTTGTCGTCACACCGGAAGAACTCGAGGTTTCGCAGGCGCGGGTGCACAACCGCGAACTGATGATCACGGCTGCGCTGCCGGGCAGCGGCGACTGGGGAAGCCAGCGCGACGCTCTGGCCGCCGAGCAGGCCGCCATCGCCGAAGAAACGTCGCTGCAGGCGCTGTTGGTGCGGGAGAAAGTTGAGGCGGCGCGCCGGGCGATGCTCCTCTATCCGCAGCAGCTTAGCTGGAACTGGTGGGATGACGTAACCGTTGAACTGCGTTTCTGGCTGCCGGCGGGCAGCTTCGCCACCAGCGTGGTCAGGGAGCTTATCAATACAACGGGTGACTATGCGAATATTGCTGAGTAACGATGACGGGATCCATGCGCCGGGGATACAGACCCTGGCAAAGGCCTTAAGGGAGTTTGCCGAGGTCCAGGTTGTTGCACCCGATCGTAACCGCAGCGGAGCCTCGAATTCGCTGACGCTGGAATCATCCCTGCGTACGTTTACCTTTGAAAATGGCGACATCGCCGTCCAGATGGGCACCCCGACCGACTGTGTCTATCTCGGCGTGAACGCGCTGATGCGCCCGCGTCCGGACATCGTCGTTTCCGGCATTAACGCGGGTCCCAACCTGGGCGATGACGTCATCTATTCCGGCACCGTGGCCGCAGCGATGGAAGGTCGCCATCTGGGGTTCCCCGCGCTGGCCGTGTCGCTGAACGGCTATCAGCATTACGATACCGCCGCGGCGGTAACCTGCACCATTCTGCGCGCCTTAAGCCGCGAGCCGCTGCGTACCGGGCGGATCCTTAACATCAACGTGCCGGATCTCCCGCTTGATCAAATCAAGGGCATTCGCGTGACCCGCTGCGGCAACCGCCATCCGGCCGACCAGGTGATCCCGCAAAAAGATCCGCGCGGCAACACCCTGTACTGGATTGGCCCGCCGGGCGATAAGCGCGATGCCGGGCCGGGCACCGATTTTGCGGCAGTGGATGAAGGCTATGTTTCCGTGACGCCATTGCACGTCGATTTAACCGCCCATCAGGCGCATGAGGTAGTCAGCGATTGGCTGGAACGTGTCGGGGTTGACGGGCAATGGTAAGTAAACGTGTTGAAAGTTTGTTGAATCAACTGCGCACGCAGGGCATCGTCGATGAGCGTGTCCTCGAGGCGATCGCGCGGGTCCCGCGCGAAAAATTTGTTGATGAAGCCTTTGAACATAAAGCGTGGGAAAACACCGCGCTGCCGATTGGCCAGGGGCAGACCATCTCCCAGCCTTACATGGTGGCGCGGATGACCGAGCTGCTGACGCTGACGCCGGAGTCGCGCGTGCTGGAGATCGGCACTGGTTCCGGCTACCAGACGGCCATCCTGGCGCACCTGGTGCATCACGTTTGCTCGGTGGAGCGGATTAAGAGTTTACAGTGGCAGGCGCGTCGTCGCCTGAAACAACTTGATTTACATAATGTTTCAACCCGTCATGGCGATGGGTGGCAAGGTTGGCAGGCACGGGCGCCGTTTGATGCCATTATTGTGACGGCGGCGCCGCCGGAGATTCCAACCGCGCTGCTGGCGCAGCTGGATGACGAAGGCGTGCTGGTGCTGCCGGTTGGCGAAGAGCATCAGTTTCTCAAACGGATCCGTCGCCGGGGCAACGAATTTATCATTGATACCGTCGAGGCCGTTCGCTTTGTTCCCCTGGTGAAGGGGGAGCTGGCCTGAGACCCGGATTATTCCAGGTTTTTTTTGCCTGACTTTAGGCGTAGGGTGGACGCATTTTTCAGTGTCCTGGCCGGGCGCCGCCCGGTAAGCAAGATATTGGCAGTTAACATATTCCTGGGGGATAAATGAGCGCGGGAAGCACCAAATTTACCGTCAGCCGTATTGCGGCTCTTTCACTGGTTTCACTCTGGCTGGCCGGGTGTACCAACACCAATAATCCGCCAGCGCCGGTTAGCTCTGCCGGCGGTGCCGCCTCTTCCAGCACCAACTCCGGCATGCTGATTACGCCGCCATCCTCCGGCGTCAAGTCTGCTCCTCAGGCGCAGCCGATCCAGCCGGTACAGACCCAGACCATTCAGCCGCAGCCGACGCCGATGGCGCAGGAGCCGGTGCAGACGGTGAACGGTAAGATCGTTTACAACCGCAAATATGGCGATATTCCGAAAGGTAGCTACACCGGCGGCAGTACCTATACGGTCAAACGCGGCGACACGCTGTTCTATATCGCGTGGGTCACCGGCAACGATTTCCGTGACCTGGCGCAACGCAACAATGTCCCGGCCCCGTACGCCCTGAACGTGGGTCAGGTGCTGCAGGTCGGCAACGCCTCAGGCCAGCCGATCACCGGTGAAAACGCCGTTTCTCAGGCCAGCGCAAGGGCGAGCGGCGGTGCGACAGCCACCACAACTTCTGCACAAAAATCGACCGCGGTGGTTGCTTCACAACCGACTATTACGTATTCTGAATCTTCAGGTGAACAGAGTGCTACCAAGATGTTGCCTAATAATAAACCAGCGACCACGACCACAACGGTTGTCGCGCCGGTGACGGCACCAACAACGGTGAGCACAACCCAGCCGACTGCAAGCAGTACGTCAACCAGTTCGCCGATCTCATCATGGCGCTGGCCGACTGATGGCAAGGTTATCGAGAACTTTAGCGGCGCGGAAGGCGGCAATAAAGGTATCGACATTGCAGGCAGTAAGGGACAGGCTATTGTCGCGACCGCCGATGGGCGTGTCGTCTATGCCGGTAACGCACTGCGCGGCTACGGTAATCTTATTATCATCAAACACAACGATGATTACCTGAGTGCCTACGCTCATAACGATACCATGCTGGTTCGGGAGCAACAGGAAGTCAAAGCGGGGCAGAAAATCGCTACCATGGGTAGCACCGGAACCAGCTCAACAAGATTACATTTTGAAATTCGTTACAAGGGGAAATCCGTCAACCCGCTGCAGTACTTACCGCAGCGATAATTTGGCAAAGTACGGATAAGCGAAGCATCAGCTAACAGGCGCCAGGGCGGTGTCTACGTCCCTCTCACAGAGAGGGCAGGGGAAATCGTCCAGGCGTCGTTTGTTGATGTGCCGTGGAAGGTGCTTTGCTCAGGGATCACGGGTAGGAGCCACCTTTATGAGTCAGAATACGCTGAAAGTTCATGATTTAAATGAAGACGCGGAATTTGATGAGAACGGAATTGAGGTTTTCGACGAGAAGGCCTTAGTAGAAGAGGAACCCAGTGATAGCGATCTGGCTGAGGAAGAGCTGCTGTCGCAAGGCGCAACACAACGCGTACTTGACGCCACTCAGCTTTATCTTGGAGAGATTGGTTATTCCCCACTGCTGACCGCGGAAGAGGAAGTCTATTTCGCGCGTCGCGCACTGCGTGGTGATGTCGCTTCACGCCGTCGCATGATTGAAAGCAACCTGCGTCTGGTGGTGAAGATTGCCCGTCGTTACAGCAATCGTGGTCTGGCGCTGCTGGATCTGATTGAAGAAGGTAACCTCGGACTGATCCGCGCCGTTGAAAAGTTTGACCCGGAACGTGGGTTCCGTTTTTCGACTTATGCGACCTGGTGGATCCGCCAGACTATTGAACGGGCGATCATGAACCAAACCCGTACGATCCGTTTGCCGATCCACATTGTTAAAGAGCTGAACGTCTATCTGCGTACCGCGCGCGAGTTGTCCCATAAGCTGGACCACGAGCCGAGTGCGGAAGAGATTGCCGAACAGCTGGACAAACCGGTCGATGACGTCAGCCGTATGCTGCGTCTGAACGAGCGCATCACCTCCGTGGATACTCCGCTGGGTGGCGATTCAGAAAAAGCGCTGCTGGATATTCTGGCCGATGAGAAAGAGAACGGCCCGGAAGACACCACGCAGGACGATGATATGAAGCAAAGCATCGTCAAATGGCTGTTCGAGCTGAACGCCAAGCAGCGTGAAGTTCTGGCGCGTCGTTTCGGTCTGCTGGGTTATGAAGCAGCCACGCTGGAAGATGTGGGCCGTGAAATTGGCCTCACCCGCGAGCGTGTGCGGCAGATCCAGGTGGAAGGTCTGCGTCGCCTGCGGGAAATTCTGCAGGGGCAGGGGCTGAATATCGAAGCGCTCTTCCGCGAATAAGATCTTTTCTCTCAAAAAGGCCCCCTCGACAGTCGGGGCCTTTTTCTTTGCGCTAGCCGAGTCGGGTTTCCTGCAGATGACGCCAGATCATTTTTCCTTCCGCTTGCTGAAAAATCGCCGTCGACCAGCGTACGTTCTCACTGCCATCCGCCAGCGTTTGGCTTTCACGGTATAGCACTGCGGCGCCGTCGTGCCATTCGCTAATGATTTTCGCCTGATCCACCGCGATGTGTAATCCCGGACGGGTTGCCCCCGCATGGTGGAAAAAACGGCTCACCGCCGGGTAGTCCATCT
Organism: Klebsiella sp. HMSC25G12; assembly: GCF_001807705.1. Taxonomy (NCBI): domain Bacteria; kingdom Pseudomonadati; phylum Pseudomonadota; class Gammaproteobacteria; order Enterobacterales; family Enterobacteriaceae; genus Klebsiella; species Klebsiella sp. HMSC25G12. The sequence continues at coordinate 155,935 of NZ_KV789926.1, forward strand.
TCTCGCCGCCCGGAGGGATCATGATGAATTCGGCGGCAAAACGTGTCATCAGCGCCTCAGCGCTTCCTTCCCCCTGGCTTAACCAGCGTTCAATAAGGACATGGGCGTCGAGGACTTCCTGCAGATAAGGGTTCATGACTTCTCCAGAGTGGTGTGCAGGCGATGGATAATCGCCCGATTGTTCAGCCGCAGGCAAAACAGCAGCGGCAACAGGGTGATGGCAGCGGCGCTAATAAACACCCCCTGCCAGGCGTAGACCGGCGGGAACACCCTCAGCAGCAGGGCGAGCAGCGCGCTGCCGGCAAAGAAGCTGAGCTGGCGGTTCAGATTCCACAGCGCGCTGGCGTCAGGCATCTCTTCGGCAGGCGTATGCAGGAAGGCGCTGCTTTGCGCAGTACTGCTGCATAAGCAGCCTCCGCCGCCCATCAGCGTAAAGGCCAGAATCAACAGCGCCAGCGGGCTGTGCGTATCGATCTTCAGCAGCAGCAGGATCCCCGCCGCCTGAAGCAGGCAGCCGATGACGACCAGCGGCCGGGGCCCGAAGCGGTTGAAATACCTGCCGGTAAAAGTGATGGCGGCGAACGAGGCCAGTGACCAGGGCACCATCAGGGCACCGATGGCCCCCGGCGCCATCCCGGTGACGCGTTGCAGGTAGAACATCCCGACCACGTTGACGCCAATAAACATCCCCGGTACGCAGAGGTAGATCAGCATCGCGAAGCGCAGCAGGGGATCGGCCAGCAACGACAGCGGAAGAAAGCGAGTTGGGCGAACCGGGCCGGGGCTGTCGTTCAGCCATCGCACTGCCAGCACAAAGGTTAGCAGAGCCACAGGCAGGCTGGCGAAAAAGACCCAGCGCCAGCTGAAGGCCTCGACTAACAAGCCGCCGATCGCCGGCGAGCAGGCTGGCGCCAGCAGGCCGACCAGCATCACCGCCGCCGAGAGTTTCGCCCGCTCATGCGACTGAAACAGCGGCCACGTCAATGCCTGGCCAAGGGGGATTAACAGCCCGCCGCCCATCCCCTGCAGCGTCCGCCAGAAAATCAGCTCGCCGAGACTGCTGGCAAGCCCTGCCGCCAGCGCGCCGAGGCTGAACAGCCCCAGCGAAAGTAAAAACAGCCGTTTCGCCCCCCAGCGCTGACTAAGCCAGGCGCTGAACGGCACAACGACCGTCAGACCGAGAATATAAGCATTGCTGACCCACGCCAGCTGAGAGACGGAAACCGTCAGCGCGCGGCTGATGGCCGGGAAGGCGATGCTGGCGATAAACATATTGATTAAATCGAGAAAAAAGCCGAACAGAAAAACGGTGGCAACGCGGTGGCGATAGGTCATGGTTCACTCCCTCAGACAGGCGGTTACTGTAAACCCGGTGCCATGGGGGATAAACGGGGCTAGTCGGGATATACTGTCTGAATATTTTTGACAATCATCCGGACGACAATGCTTAATCTTCAGCGTGTGACCATGTTTATCGCCGTGGTGGATGCCGGCAGCTTCACCCTGGCCGCTGCGGCGCTGGGGCAGACCAAGGCGGTGGTCAGCTTTAACGTGCGGCAACTGGAAAATGAGCTGGGGGTGACCCTGCTGCTGCGCTCTACGCGTCGTCTGCGCCTCACCGACGCCGGGGCGCTGTTCTATCAGCGCGGGGTGGCGCTGCTGAAAGCGGCGGAAAATCTGCAGGATGAGGTGCGGGCCAGCCATACCGGCTTAAGTGGCGAGCTGCGGATCACCACTACGCCGGAGTATGGCGCGCAGGTTATCATTCCGGCGCTAGCCGCGTTTGCCCGTCGTCACCCGGCGCTGCGGGTGCGCCACGTCTCCTCCTCCCATCATGCGGACCTCATTTCAGAACGATTTGATGTGGCGATACGCCTCGGTACGCTGGCCGATTCCCGCTATCGGGCGACGCGGATAGCCAGTTTCGCGATCCTGCCCGTCGCCTCTCCGGCCTGGCTGGCAAGCCATCCGGTGCAGACGCTGTCCGATCTGGCGCAAGCTGACTGGATTATTCATGAGCGTCTGTCGGCGCCGCTGCGCTGGCAGCTGCGCACGGATCAACAGACAGAGGTGGATTTCGCCATCGCCAGCGCGCCGCGCTTTTCAGCCGACAGCGCTACGGCGCTGATGAGCTTTGCCCTGGCCGGGTGCGGCATCGCCTTGCTGCCGGCATGGCTGGTAGCCGAAAAAGTGGCGCAGCGGGAGCTGGTGCCGCTCCTGTCGGAATACCATTTCCCACAGCAGGGCGTGTATGCCCTTTATCCCGATGCGCAGCATATGCCGACCCGGGTGCGGGCGTTTATTGACTTCCTGCGCGAGAAGGTCGGTTAAGCGCCCGTTCAGGGCGCCATCATTTTGCGCACCAGCCGGGTGAACTGTTCACGTTCGCCATCGCTCAGGCGGCCGAGAAACTCGTCATCGATCTCATTGCCCTGCGGAATCGAACGGTTAAGCAACGCCTCGCCTTGTTCGGTCAGATAGACAAAACGGCGGCGTTTATCGGCGGGATCGTGTTCCCGGCGCACCAGGCCGCGCGCCTCCATCCGGCTGAGCATCTCCGCCAGCGTGGCCTTGGTACTGACCGCCGCTTCAATCAGCACGACCTGCTCAATACCCGGCTGCTCCGCTACCGAGCGCATCACCGCATACTGAGGTTTAGTCAGGTCCGGTAACGCCTGCTGCCAGCGGGCGGTATGTTGTTGAAAAAGCTGGCGCAGCAGGTGAAATGCTTCGTTTCGTAACTCCATGAATACTCCGTAACAAAACTGTCACCTCTATGATAGCCGTTCGTACGCCATTTTATACCCTTTCTGCGTTTTTGATTAAAAATGCGCACGTATACGAACGATCTTGTCATCCCCGTCCGGAGAGGGTAATTTAAATATAAAGTTCGTGTACGAACAAAATGAATGAGGTCTGGAATGAAACTGATTATTGGGATGACGGGGGCCACCGGGGCTCCGCTTGGGGTGGCATTGCTGCAGGCGCTACGTGATATGCCGGAGGTGGAAACCCACCTGGTGATGTCGAAATGGGCCAAAACCACCATCGAGCTGGAAACGCCCTGGACAGCGCGCGAAGTGGCCGCGCTGGCGGACTTTTCCCACAGCCCGGCAGACCAGGCCGCCACCATCTCTTCCGGTTCATTTCGTACCGACGGCATGATCGTTATTCCCTGCAGTATGAAAACGCTGGCAGGCATTCGCGCGGGTTATGCCGAAGGGCTGGTGGGCCGCGCGGCGGACGTGGTGCTCAAAGAGGGGCGCAAGCTGGTGCTGGTCCCGCGGGAAATGCCGCTCAGCACGATCCATCTGGAGAACATGCTGGCGCTGTCGCGCATGGGCGTGGCGATGGTGCCGCCCATGCCGGCTTACTACAACCACCCGGAGACGGTTGACGATATCACCAATCATATCGTCACCCGGGTGCTGGATCAGTTTGGCCTCGACTATCACAAAGCGCGCCGCTGGAACGGCTTGCGCACGGCAGAACAATTTGCACAGGAGATCGAATAATGGCTTTTGATGATTTGCGCAGCTTTTTGCAGGCGCTGGATGACCAGGGACAACTGCTGAAAATCAGTGAAGAGGTGAACGCTGAGCCCGATCTGGCGGCGGCCGCCAATGCGACCGGACGCATCGGCGACGGCGCCCCGGCGCTGTGGTTCGATAATATTCGCGGCTTTACCGACGCCCGCGTGACGATGAACACCATCGGCTCGTGGCAGAACCATGCCATCTCGCTGGGCCTGCCGCCCAACACGCCGGTGAAAAAGCAGATTGATGAATTCATTCGCCGCTGGGATAACTTCCCGGTGACGCCAGAGCGCCGCGCCAACCCGGCGTGGGCGGAAAACACCGTGGATGGCGACGATATCAACCTGTTCGATATTCTGCCACTGTTCCGCCTCAACGATGGTGACGGCGGTTTCTACCTCGATAAAGCCTGTGTCGTTTCGCGCGATCCGCTTGATCCTGACAACTTCGGTAAGCAAAACGTCGGTATCTACCGCATGGAAGTGAAAGGCAAGCGCAAACTCGGTCTGCAGCCGGTGCCGATGCACGATATCGCGCTGCATCTGCACAAAGCGGAAGAGCGTGGGGAAGATCTGCCGATCGCTATTACCCTCGGTAACGACCCGATTATTACCCTGATGGGCGCCACGCCGCTGAAATACGATCAATCAGAATATGAAATGGCTGGCGCGCTGCGCGAGAGCCCGTATCCCATCGCCACCGCGCCGCTGACCGGCTTTGACGTGCCCTGGGGCTCAGAGGTGATCCTCGAAGGGGTCATTGAAGGGCGCAAGCGTGAAATCGAAGGGCCGTTCGGCGAGTTCACCGGCCACTACTCAGGCGGCCGCAATATGACGGTGGTGCGTATCGATAAAGTTTCTTATCGCACAAAACCGATTTTTGAATCGCTCTATCTCGGTATGCCGTGGACCGAAATTGACTATCTGATGGGCCCGGCGACCTGCGTGCCGCTGTATCAGCAGTTGAAGGCAGAGTTCCCGGAAGTGCAGGCGGTCAACGCCATGTACACCCATGGTCTGCTGGCGATCATCTCCACCAAAAAACGCTACGGCGGTTTTGCCCGCGCGGTGGGCCTGCGGGCGATGACCACTCCGCACGGCCTCGGCTATGTGAAGATGGTGATCATGGTTGATGAAGACGTCGACCCGTTCAACCTGCCACAGGTGATGTGGGCGCTCTCCTCGAAGGTTAACCCGGCGGGAGACCTGGTGCAGTTGCCGAACATGTCGGTCCTTGAACTTGACCCAGGCTCCAGCCCGGCAGGCATCACCGACAAACTGATTATCGACGCCACCACCCCGGTTGCGCCGGACCTTCGCGGCCACTACAGCCAGCCGGTGCAGGATCTGCCGGAAACCAAAGCCTGGGCTGAAAAACTGACCGCTATGCTGGCCAACCGTAAATAAGGAGAAGAAGATGATTTGTCCACGTTGCGCCGATGAAAAGATTGAAGTGATGGCAACCTCGCCGGTGAAAAGGGTCTGGACCGTGTATCAGTGCCAGCACTGTCTTTACACCTGACGAGATACCGAGCCGCTGCGCCGCACCAGTCGCGAACACTATCCGGAAGCGTTCCGCATGACGCAGAAAGATATTGATGAGGCACCGCAGGTGCCACACGTACCGCCGCTATTGCCGGAAGATAAGCGTTAATAAAAGGGGCCCGCTAAGTCGGGCCTTTTTTATATTTAGTACAATTATGGAAGCTATTTTTTCATTAAATTAAAAAATTACGTGAGGGGTTAATATACTGGGATGACTTTGCGAGCCTGCTTCCAGATTATTATAAAATCCGTCTGATTAATTCCTTGCAGATAAATTTCACGCCCTGACGAGTATAGAATAGCGGCGGGTGCTTGAGGCTGTCTGGCCTTGAGCATTACCAGGACCCCAGACAGACGAAAGCCCCAGGAGATATTTCTATCAACTGAGGCTAGCGAATGAACATCGACAATTCAGATGTTAGTCTCTTCTTTGCAGGGAGGCAAGATATGCTGACAAAATATGCCCTTGTGGCAATCATCGTACTCTGTATTACGGTACTGGGATTTACGCTGTTGGTGCACAGCTCACTATGCGAGCTGAGTATTAAAGAGCGTAATATTGAGTTTAAAGCTGTTCTCGCTTACGAATCGAAGAAGTAGCATCCGCGCCGGGGCAACCCCGCGTATGGGTTGTCAGGACGCATCCTCTAGCACCCATTTTTAGTTTGTTAAAACGGCAGCGCTGAGCGGCGCTGCCGTTTTTCACCTTAATGGGTGGCTAAACCAGGCTTTTCAGACGGTAGATCCACTCCAGCGCCTGACGCGGGGTCAGGGAGTCGGGATCAAGATTCTCCAGTGCCTCAACCGCAGGCGAGGTCTCTTCCGGGGCGGCGAGCAGCGACATCTGCGTGCCGTCGACCTGGGTCGCCGCCGCGTTGGGCGAGATGCTCTCCAGCTCGCGCAGTTTCTGCCGCGCGCGCTTGATCACCTCTTTCGGCACCCCGGCCAGCGCGGCGACCGCCAGGCCATAGCTCTTGCTGGCCGCGCCGTCCTGCACGCTGTGCATAAAGGCGATGGTATCGCCGTGCTCCAGCGCGTCGAGGTGGACGTTGGCGACGCCTTCCATTTTCTCCGGCAGCTGAGTGAGCTCGAAGTAGTGGGTGGCGAACAGCGTCAGCGCCTTGATTTTGTTGGCCAGACTTTCCGCACAGGCCCACGCCAGCGATAGCCCGTCGTAGGTGGACGTGCCGCGGCCAATCTCATCCATCAGCACCAGGCTATGCTCGGTGGCGTTGTGCAGGATATTGGCGGTTTCAGTCATCTCCACCATAAAGGTCGAGCGGCCGCTGGCCAGGTCATCCGCCGCGCCGACGCGGGTAAAGATGCGATCGATGGGCCCGATCTCCACCTTCTGCGCCGGGACGTAGCTGCCGATATAGGCCAGCAGCGCAATCAGCGCGGTCTGGCGCATATAGGTACTTTTACCGCCCATGTTCGGCCCGGTGATGATCAGCATCCGCCGCTGCGGCGCCAGCTGCAGCGGGTTGGCGATAAACGGCTCTTTCAGCACCTGCTCGACCACCGGATGGCGGCCTTCGCTGATGCGAATGCCCGGCTTATCGCTAAAGGTCGGACAGCAGTAGTTCAGGGTTTCCGCCCGTTCCGCCAGGTTGACCAGCACGTCCAGCTCGGCCAGCGCGCTGGCGCTGGTTTGCAGGTCGGCGAGATGCGGCAGCAGCAGGTCGAACAGTTCGTCATAAAGCTGTTTTTCCAGTGCCAGCGCTTTGCCCTTGGAGGTCAGCACCTTATCTTCGTATTCCTTCAGCTCAGGAATAATGTAGCGTTCGGCGTTCTTCAGCGTCTGGCGGCGCACGTAGTGGATCGGCGCGAGGTGGCTCTGGCCGCGGCTAATCTGGATGTAGTAGCCGTGGACGGCGTTGTAGCCGACTTTCAGGGTATCGAGGCCCAGCCGCTCGCGCTCGCGGATCTCCAGCTTATCGAGATAATCGGTGGCGCCATCGGCCAGCGCCCGCCACTCGTCCAGCTCTTCGCTATAGCCCGGAGCGATGACTCCGCCGTCGCGGACCAGCACCGGCGGCGCGTCAATCACCGCGCGCTCCAGCAGTTCGCGCAGTTCGGTGAACTCGCCCATTTTCTCGCGCAATTTTTGCACCGGCTGACGGTCAACTTCGGCCAGCAGCTCACGCAGCAGCGGCAACTGCTGCAGGGCATGACGCATGCGGGCTAAATCGCGTGGACGGGCGGTACGCAGCGCCAGACGCGCCAGAATACGTTCCAGATCGCCGACCTGGCGCAGCACCGGCTGCAGCTCGGTATAGCGCTCCTGCAGCGCGCCGATGGTCTGCTGGCGCTCCACCAGCACGGCGGTATCGCGGACCGGCATATGCAGCCAGCGCTTGAGCATCCGGCTGCCCATCGGCGTCACCGTACAGTCGAGTACCGAGGCCAGGGTGTTGTCGGTGCCGCCGGCCAGATTCTGGGTGATCTCGAGGTTACGGCGGGTGGCGGCATCCATAATGATGCTGTCCTGCTGGCGTTCCATGGTGATGGAACGGATGTGCGGCAGCGAGGTGCGCTGAGTGTCTTTGACATACTGCAGCAGGCAGCCGGCGGCGCACAGGCCGCGCGGGGCGTTTTCCACGCCGAAGCCGACCAGATCGCGGGTGCCGAACTGCAGGTTAAGCTGCTGGCGCGCGGTGTCGATTTCAAATTCCCACAGCGGGCGACGGCGCAGACCGCGGCGGCCCTCGATCAGCGACGATTCGGCAAAATCTTCCGCATACAGCAGTTCCGCCGGATTAGTACGCTGCAGCTCTGCCGCCATGGTTTCGCGGTCGGCCGGTTCACTCAGGCGAAAGCGCCCAGAGCTGATATCCAGCGTCGCGTAACCAAAGCCCTTGCTGTCCTGCCAGATGGCGGCCAGCAGGTTGTCCTGGCGCTCCTGCAGCAGCGCTTCATCGCTGATGGTGCCCGGCGTAACGATACGCACCACTTTACGCTCGACCGGTCCCTTGGTGGTGGCCGGATCGCCAATCTGCTCGCAAATGGCCACCGACTCGCCCTGATTGACCAGTTTGGCGAGGTAGTTCTCCACCGCGTGGTGGGGGATGCCGGCCATCGGGATGGGTTCGCCCGCGGAGGCGCCGCGCTTGGTCAGCGAGATATCGAGCAGCTGCGACGCGCGTTTCGCATCGTCATAAAATAGCTCGTAAAAATCCCCCATCCGGTAAAACAGTAGAATGTCAGGATGTTGCGCCTTCAGCTTGAGATACTGCTGCATCATCGGCGTGTGGGCGTCGAGATTGTCAATTGTGCTCATGGGGTGTTATCCAGATCCCTGATTTGAAATGGCTGCGATTTTGTAGTTGTCGTCGTTATCACATGGATGAGACATAATAACGGAGATGGGCAGGTGAGGGAAACCGACGAAAGCACGCGGCGCGATCCGGATTCCAGTTGCAGAGGGGGCGGGGTACCGTCACAGTAATTGAACCGCCGCCACGCGATCGTCTTCATACATTACGTTCGCCGTCGATGTTGTTCTGCCTTCTGGCCGCAGACCTCGTTACGACAACGGCTTGTGGTTGCTAGTCGTAAAGCCATTTACCTGCTTTTGCTGATTCGGCAAACATTTTGATGGTTAAAGGTTTACGCGTTTTTTCTACATCTTCTCGTTTTACTTTAAACCACCGAGTTAGCATTGGAGTATTCTCCCAAGGGAAATAACACGACCATTTAACACTGGAAAGATCAACATTAAATTTTTGTTCAAATTTATTTAAAGCGTCATGCAGATCGTCGCCGGGAGCATCAAATAAGTCATAATCAAGTTCCAATGGGATTTCTTTCCAATTTTTATCTAAACGGGTTGAGATCTCATCTTTAAACAAGTCTAAAACCTGATCTTGAATGCTTTTCATTAAAAGGATGTCCATTGTATACGGTCTTTGGGGCGAGCTATTAGGTTGTATTTTTCCTGAGTTTTTCTTGAAACTTGATAAATTGAGTTTACAAGTCCTATCCAACCTAACCACGGAACATAACGGGCGATAACAGCAGCAAGACTATTTGTTTTTCTCATTCTTACACCAACGGGTGTAGGAACCCTAATACCAAATGGAGTTTTTGCATTTCTCAGAAGCATCCTTCCATATTTAGAAACAACACTTGTTCCTTTTATTGCCTCTCCTGGCTTTGTTCTGGTTTTTAGCCAAGGTTGCCCGGCGAGGATAGCGGCACCAGATTCAATACCAATGCCAAGTTCGTCACAAAATTGTTCAAGAAAAATGACATCAAAAAGTTCACCAGCCGAAAGATTGGATTGTCCGTGATAGAAATAGGTTCCATTTAGTTCTTCTGTCGTATCCATTTGCTCATCTATTATGCTGTTTGTCTTTCATTCCAGGCATCGGTGAAAATTATATTTCCGTCACAATGTTTCCAGGTGATCTTCTCATATCTAAGTTCGACAGATTCAAGATGGTTGTTGTTCTTGTCTTCTGGGGAAGCCATTGTAGGAGATATTGATACGATTCGGACGCCTTCAAGTAGCATATTGAAGTATTCCACTTCTTGACCAGCATCGCTGATTTTATACCATTTGATTTCAGCAGATTTCAGGTTCTGACCAGTAGCTACTGCTTTGTAGAGGTATGGGCTGGAATAGTCGAATTCTTTAACGATGATCATTGGTGAGTGCTGACGAGTGCCGGTAGGCTTGCCAGTGGCATTATCAGTGGGAATGGAGAGATTGTGATGAAACCCTTTAAATTCGATGCTGAACTCCCTGTCTGCAACATCACAACCACCTTTGATTAGTGCCCCACCGTCGTCGTATATCCACATATTACCTGGAATAGCCATGCTTCTTCTTCCCTCTATTATCATTAGTAAGAAAAACAGTGTATCGAGTTGATTAAGCGCAGTAAATAATCAATGTGTCGTTTTTGGATTAATACGGGAAATATCTTCTCTGTAATGATGGTTTATATTTGAAAATAGCTGTCGTAAATATTTCATTGGGTTATTATGCCATTGGTATAGATTTTAAATATAAATGACCCTCAATAATATAATGCAGGCAATTATTGCCAGAAAGCGTAAGCGCGGCGCGATCCGGATTCCAGTTGCGCCGCGCGGGGATTATGGCGCCAGATAAACCTGGGGGGCCGCGTTGTCCGGGTGCTGGACGAGGCGGACATCCGCCCCGTACCAGCGATGGATAACCGGCTGCTGGATCACCTCCTGCGGCGTGCCCTGGGCGACCAGATTTCCTTGGTGGAGCAGCAGAATGCGGTCGGCCCACAGGGCGGCGAGGTTAAGGTCATGCAGCACCACGCAGACATGCAGTTGCCCGCCGGCGGTGAGCCGTTTGAGCAAACGCAGCAGGTGCTGCTGATAGTAAAGATCCAGCGCCGAGGTGGGCTCATCAAGAAACAGCCAGCCCTGCGGCGCGCCGTCGCGCCATAGCTGCGCCAGACAGCGGGCCAGCTGCACCCGCTGCTGCTCGCCGCCGGAGAGGCCGGGATAGCGGCGACCGGCAAGGCCATCGCAGCCGGTGACGGCCATCACCGCCGCCAGCACCGCCGGATCCGCCGTCGCGCCCCACGGTGAGCGTCCCATGGCAATGACCGTTTCCACCGTCCAGTCGGCCTGCAGGGCCGTTCGCTGCAGCATGACCGCCCGCCGGCGCGACAGCGCCTCGGGGGACCAGGCCTCCAGCGGCTTGCCTGCAAGATGGCGGGTGCCGCTGTCCGGAGTCAGATAGCCGGTCAACAGGCGCAGCAGAGTGGATTTCCCGGCGCCGTTCGGCCCGATAAGCGCCGTCATCTCGCCGCCGCGCAGCGCGACGGAGACGTTGTCGATAATCTGTCGTTTACCAAGGTGAAGTGACAGCCCCTGGGCGCAGTATTCATTAACCATGTCTGGAGTTCTCCCGACGAAAGACCAGCCACAGAAACCAGGGGGCGCCCAGCAGGCTGGTGAGCAGACCGACCGGTATCTCCGCCGGCGCCGCCACGGTGCGAGCCAGGGTGTCGGCCAGCAGAAGCAGGATCGCGCCGGCCAACAGCGAGCCGGGGATCAGTCCGCGATGGTCCGGCCCCAGCCACAGGCGCATCAGGTGCGGCACCACCAGGCCGATAAAGCCGATGACTCCGCTGATGGCCACCGCGGCGGCCACCAGCACTGCGCTGCACAGCAGCAGCCAGCGCTGTAGTGCCTGCACGTTGACCCCGAGATAGTGTGCCTCTTCATCGCCAAGCTGCAGCAGATTGAGGCGGGACGCCATCCACCACACCGCCAGCGCCGCCGGGATAATCAAGGTCGCGGCCACCAGCAGCGTCGGCCATTCGGCCTGGCCCAGACTGCCCATGCCCCACAGCGACAGCTGGCGCAGCTGGGCGTCATTGCTCAGCCAGGACAGGACGCCGACCAGCGCGCCGCACAGCGCGTTGATGGCGATCCCCACCAGCAGCAGGCGCGACAGCGAACCCTCTTCCGCCCGGCTGAGGATGAAAATCACCACCATCACCGCCAGGCTGCCAATAAACGCCGCCAGCATCGGCATGTACAGAGCGATCAGCCCCGTAGCGGAGAACGGAAGCACCAGCCAGCTGGCCACCGCCAGCGCGGCGCCGCTGCTGATGCCCAGCAGGCCCGGGTCGGCAAGCGGGTTGCGAAACAGCCCCTGCATCACGCAACCGGAGAGGGCCAGCGCCGCGCCCACCAGCAGGGCCAGCAGCACCCGCGGCAGACGGATACTCAGCCAGATGTGGCGCAGCATCTCATCCCCGGAAGGCAGCAAGTTGACCAGCGGCAAGCGCATGGCGCCGAGGGTGGTGGCAAACAGCGTCAGGAAGACCAGCAGCAGCGTCATCAACAGCAAACGGCGGGCGAGGGCAGGGCGCATCAGGGCAACTGCTCCGCTTTGTTTCGCAGCGCGATTATCGCCTGCGGTGTGCGCGGCCCGAAGCCCAGCAGGGCCATGTCGTCGATCGTCAGCAGCTGTTTATGACGCCCCGCCGGGGTCTGTGCCAGGCCGGGCAGTTTCCACAGCCCGGCTTCGCCGCCCATCCCTTTGAGACCATCGGCGGAGATCACCACCAGATCCGCCTGGCTGGCGGCGACTCCTTCCTGCGACATGGCGCGATAGTGGTCGAAGCCCTGCATCGCGTTCTGCAGCCCGGCGGCGCGAATGGCGCCATCGGCCGCGGTGTGCTGTCCGGCCACCAGGGTATTCATTCCGCCGTGGCTGAGAATAAACAGCACCCGCTTAGCAACCGGCTGCGTGGGAATGGCGGCGATCTGTTGCTGAAGCTGCTGGCGCAGCGCGTCGCCTGCCGCCGTTTTGCCTAACGCTTCGGCAATGACAGCCACTTTGTTATCGATCGCGGACAGACTTTCGCCGCCCGGCACGTTAACCACCTTCACCCCGCTCGCCTGTACTTTGTGTAAGACCAGCGAGGGCTGCGCCTGGGCGCTCGCTAATACCAGCTGCGGGCGTAACGCGAGGATCCCCTCGGCGTTCAGCTGTCGCAGGTAGCCGACGTCCGGCAGCTTTTGCGCCGCCGGGGGCCAGCTGCTGGTGCTATCCCGCGCCACCAGGCTCTGTTCCGCGTCAAGGGCATAGACGATCTCAGTGACATCTCCGCCGAGGGTGACGAGTCGCTCAACGGCGGCGTGGCTCAGCAGCGGGAAAGCGATGAAGAGCAGTAACCAGCGCATCATGCGGGCAGTCCTTCACGGGTCAGACGATCTACCTGCTGGCGCCATTGTGCCTGCTCGGGGTGGCCTTCGCTGCGCTGGCCATAGAGCTGGGCAATCTGGGTGCCGTCTTTGGCGAACAGTTCGACGCTGGTGACGTGTCCATCTGAGGTCGGTTTACGGGTCACCCACACTTCATCGAGGCTCTCTTCGCGCAGATGCAGGGTAAAGGTGGTATTGAAGATATTCAGCCAGCCGCGCATGGGGGCCAGCTTTTCCAGGGCGCCGGTGAAGATCTGCACGCAGCCGCGATTGCCGACGAAAATCATGATTTCATTGCCCTCCTGGCGCACCGTCTCCAGCAGCGGCGGCAGCGCATGGCGATCCACGCGGCAGGCGAGGTCGTCGCTCACCAGACGGAAAGCCTGCTGGCGGGAAAGCTGATATTTACGCAGCAGACCGAAGAACTGGTGAACGTCGGTCATCGCGCGCCAGTCGTTCTCCAGGGCGGCGCCGTCGGCGGTATCGGCATATTTCACCGGCTCCAGCGGGCGCAGGGCCAGCGGTGCCGGCGCCGCCACCCGATGTTCCGCGATCAGGGTGTCCCAGGCCGCCATGTCGGTCTGCGTGGTCGCATAGACTTTCAGCAGGGCGTCGCCGTGGTGGTCGAAAAACTGGATGCTCTGGCGGCCATTATCGTTCAGATGGAAGGCGCTGGCCCACTGGCTGAGGAACAGACGCAGGTCGAGCGCGCGCGGGTTCAGTACCAGCCCGGCGTGGCCGCTGAGGTGCTGGTGCGTGAACTGGCCCACCTGCTCATGCACGGCATACTCGTTGCGGCAGATGCATTTGGTTTCGCCGACGCGCTCCAGGGCGGCAATCAGCGTCCGGGCGTCATCGCTCAGGCGCACGGCATCATGGCCGAGGCGGGCGGCGGTCAGCTCGGCTTCGCTGATCCCCATTTCCGCGGCGATATCGCGGGCATATTTCGCGGTACTGGCCGCTTTGGTGGCCTGGTAGCGCTGCCACAGGTCAGGGTGTGCATTTGGCATAATCATATCCTTCTCGACGATGAATATCCCCGGCCGGCGGGCCGGGGGCAGGTGCGTTATTATTCGGGCAATCAGAAGTCGACGTTGACGCCCAGCTGCCAGGTGCGGCCCGGCATCACCGCCAGCGCTTTATCGTTGGCGTCCTGGTTGGTGCCGGTCTCGATATTGCGGCTGCTCAGGTAATCCCAGTATTTACGATCGGTGAGGTTGTAGACCCCGCCATTGAGGCGCACGTTTTTCGCCACCTGCCAGTACGCGGTCCAGTCCAGCATGCCGTAGCCCGGCACGCGCATATAGTCGCTGCTGGCATCGGTGATGGCGGACCCGCTGTTGCTGTAGCTTTCTCGGTTGGTGGCGGTCGCCTGTTTCCCTTTGACAAAGGTCGCCGTCAGGGCGGTGCCGTAGCGTTTCGCCGGATCGTCCCACGCCACGCCGACGATGGCTTTCATCGGCGCCACGCTGTCGAGGTCGACGTATTTATCGCCGCTGTAGCTGGATTTCGATTTCCCTTCGCTATAGCCGAGGGCGAGGGTGCTGCTCAGGCCGTTCACCTGCTCAAACCAGGTGCCAAAGTTAAATTTGGTGCTGATCTCTCCGCCGTAGATATAGGCTTTATCGCGGTTTTCCGCCTGATAAATGGTGTAGATGTTCGACGGCACATTCGTGAACTGGCCCGGATTATTGGCGCGGGTATAGCGCGTATAGGCGATAAAGTTCTTATAGCTGTTGTAGAACAGCGCCGTGCGCACGGTGATGCCTTCGGTGACTTCCCCTTTCAGCCCCCACTCGAGATTATCGCTGGTTTCCGTCTTCAGATCGGTATTGCCGATCAGGGCATATTGCTGGCTACCGGCGTAGCTGGAGCCGAGGTTCCAGGAGCCATACAGCTGGCTGGCGTTGGGGAACTGCGCGCCGCGCTGGTACTGCAGGTAGGTCATCAGGCGCGGGGTGAGGTCGTACTGGAAGGTCAACGACGGCAGAACCTGGGTATCGCTGTTTTTGCCGTACAGATTCGCCACCGACGATTCGGTCAGTACGCTGCTGTTGGCGGCAAGGTCGGACAGATTTTCCGGCTTAGTCGATTGATGCACCACGCGCACGCCGGGAATAATGGCGAAGTTGTGGCTATCAAGGTCGAAGTTGATCTTATCCTGGACAAAGCCGCCGAGAGTGTAGCTGCGGCTGTCTGCCTCCGGCTGCATGATCTCGCTGTAAACGCTGGGGATCGGCGACTGGCTGAACGGTCGCTGGGTTTTGCTGGTGCTGGCGTTGAAGCCGGCGCTCAGATCGTGGCGGCCCAGGGTTTTCGCCAGCGCGGTCTGCAGGCCCCAGGTGTCGGTATCGTAGTTGGAGTTCACCGTCTGCATTCTGCGGGTGACGCTGTCCGGCATATAAGTCCAGTCATGGGCTTCGGTATGCTGGTAGTAGATTTTCGTGGAGACGCTGTCGAGGTAGTCGTTCATCGGCGTCCAGTCATCCTTCAGGCTCAGGCCCCAGCGCCGGGTCTGGCTGGTCTGGTTGGCGGTGCCGATGGTGCTGTTGCCGCTGGAGTCCCAGGTATCGTAGTGGGTGTGGTTGGTTTTATGGTAATAGTCGAAGGTGCTGGTCAGTTTGTGTTCATCGTTAGGTTGCCAGATCCCGGAGGCCAGAAACGCATCGGAGTGCCAGTTCGCCGGGTAGGCGTCGACGGTGCCGCTGTTGTTTTCGGTTTCCTGACCGTCACGGCGGCTGTAGACCAAAATTCCGCGCAGGAACTCATCGCCGCCGGCGACGGTCACCCCGTTGTGCCAGCTGCGATCCGCAGAGTCGTAACCGCTGCGGTAGCCGAAGGCGCTGGTCTTGCCCGGGCGCAGGTAATCATCCGCCGATTTCGGGCGGAAGGAGACATTTCCCCCGATAGCGCTGTTGGCCGTTTCCGTCGAGG
Source organism: Klebsiella sp. HMSC25G12 (assembly GCF_001807705.1). Taxonomy (NCBI): domain Bacteria; kingdom Pseudomonadati; phylum Pseudomonadota; class Gammaproteobacteria; order Enterobacterales; family Enterobacteriaceae; genus Klebsiella; species Klebsiella sp. HMSC25G12. The sequence continues at coordinate 171,656 of NZ_KV789926.1, forward strand.
TGGCGCCGGACTGAATATCCACACTGCCATACATATACGGGTCGATATAATCGCGGCCGATGCCAAAGGTGTTGAGCCCGGCGCGACCGACGTAGCCGCGGCCGGTGGCGTTGGGTTGGGCAATACCGTCCACGTCGATGCCGACGCGGTTGCTCTCCATGCCGCGGATGTTGTAGCCGGTGTAGCCTCCGCGGTCGAAGCCGCTTTTGCCGTTGCCGGAGCCGCCGCTGGCCCCGGTGGCGCTGATGAGCGGCTCATAGCGCATGATAGAGCCAAAATCGTTAGCGCCTTTATCCTCCAGCTCCTGGGCGCTGATGCTGTGCTCACTACCGGCTTTCTGCACCGGTGCGGGGGCGGTGACGGTCATTTGTTCCGAGGTGTCATCCACCGCCTCGCCGCTAACGGCGGAAGTGTCTGCTGCGATGGCAGAAGTCTGATAAATTGCTGCAAGCAAAGAGGTCACCAGCAGGCGTTTTTTACACCATGCTGCTGACGGAGTCGATTTGTACATAGTCGCCACGCCTTGATCGTTATTAGTATCGGCTCACGCGTTACTTCCAGAGTTGCAGGTTGCTCCGTCTTTTCCGTTGCGGATGGGATCTTACTCCATTTGTTGATTGCGAATGGTAATGATAGGTATTATCGTTTGCAACAAAATAATCATGTGTTCTTCATTTAAACTGCACTTTGTTTACAATTTGCCCTTTCAGACTTAGCGAGACGACGATGAACTCAAAAGCGGCCATCACCATCACCTACTGTTCCCAGTGCAACTGGATGCTGCGCGCCAGCTGGATGGCGCAGGAGCTGTTACATACCTTCAGCACCGACATCGCCTCGGTGACGCTGGTGCCGGGGACCGGCGGGATCTTCACGATCGATGTCGACGGTCAGCAGATCTGGGAGCGCAAGCAGGATGGCGGTTTTCCGGATGCGGCCGAGCTGAAACGCCGGGTGCGCGATGTCTGTTTCCCGGAGAAGCCGCTGGGCCATGTGGATAAAGGTGAGCAGAAGGGGTGACAACCCCCTCCGGGCGACAAGCGCCCTGAGGAGAAGCCGTTAGCGGGCTAACTGCACGTCAACCAGCACGCTTTGTCGGCGGGTGCGTATGAGGGTGACCGCTTCTTCCAGCACGCCGGGGAGATCTTCGGCCCGGGAAACCGACAGGGCCGCCGCGCGACTGGAGGCGGCGATCGCGGCGAAATCCGGCGAGGTGGTAAAGGCGGTGGCCGGAATGGTCTCCGCGCGGGCGGCGTAGCCGTCCGGGTAGAGCGCTTTGGTGCCGCCCGCGACGGCGCCCCATCCGCCGTTATTTCCGACCACGACGAGGACAGGGAGCTTCATTACCTCCGCAATATGGTGGCAGACCGCAGGGTTGGCGAACAGGTACGACCCGTCGCCGACGGCGGCAATAATCAGCTCTTCCCGGCGCGCAAGCTGCAGCCCCAGCGCGATAGGCAGGGCTTCGCCCAGGCCGCCGGCCAGCGCTTCCTGGTAATAGCTCTCGGCATGGATCAGTCCGGCAAACTGCGGCAGCGTGGTCAGTTCAGAAACGATCCGGCCACGGTGTTGATTCGCCAGATGACCGAGGCAGTAGCTGAGCCAGGGTTTGGTAATGGCCCCCGTCTGGCTGGCATGGAGAAGCGCGTCGCGCTGGTTTTTCTGTTGCTGGATGCGGTTTTGCGTATATGCCGCCCGCTCCGCCACATGCTGCTGGCGGGCGGCCTGCAGCGGGCGCAGCGCCTCTTCCAGCAGGCTGAAGACTTCATCGGTCTCGCCCGCCAGGTTGATGTCCGCGCGATAGCCACGTACCGGGTAGCGGGAGAAGAGCGGATCGGGGCCCATCTGGATCACGGTGCAGTCCTGGCGACAGTCGCCCTCGGCGATCATCCATGGCGCCTGCGAGTCGACCACCAGAATCACATCGGCGTCGGCGAGCCAGGCGCTGGGATCAGCCCCGGCGAGCAGTGGGTTATCGGCGCTCAGGGTCACCTCGGTACCCCAGTATTCCACCAATGGGATCGCCCATTCGCGCACCAGGCTATTAAGTCGCGCAAAGCCACCCGCCGTTCGGGCGCCGCGCTGGGCGAAGATGACGGGATGCCTGGCGCAGGCGATTGCCTCGGCGGCCCGGGCGATATCTTCCCGGACTGGCGCATAGCGGACCGGCTGCTGCGAAGGACCGGCCTGCAGCGCGGCCTCATCAATGGCAAAGGTCTCGCACAATGGCTCGCGCGGTAAGCTCAGGTAGACCGGCCCTTTCGGCAGGGAGCTGGCAATCGCCCAGGCCCGGTCAACATGCTCGCCGATCTGATCGGCCAGCCGCAGTTCAAAATCCCACTTCACGGATTCACGGATCAGCGCCGCCTGGTCGCGCATCTCCTGGCCGTAGCCAATCGGCGTATTGCGGCAGCCGAAGTGGGAATGTTCGCTAATCGGCGTGCGGCCGCCAAAAATCAGCACCGGGATATTGCTGTTCGCCAGATTGATGACACCGCAGGCGGCGTTGGCTAACCCGACGTTGGTATGAACCATTACCGCCTGCACCTTGCCAGTGCCGAGGTAGTAGCCGTGCGCCATGCCGATGGCGGCGTTTTCATGCGGGCAGATCACCAGCTCGGGTACCTTTTGCCCGGTCGCCCGGGCCTTTGCCCAGGCTTCAATAACCGGCGGATAATCGGTGCCCGAGTTAATAAAAATATATGCCACGTCCAGTGCCTGTAGCCGATGCAGTAACAGTTCAGCAGCCGATAATGTGATAGAGGCCATATTCTCTCCGTATTCACGCGGTGTCATCGCGGTAATTAAAAGGTTAAGAAAATAAATCCGCCCATCGTAATGATGGAGGCAATAATACTCAGCGCCATCGTCGAGGCCATTTCCTGCTCGCCGGTTTTATACTGCATGGCAATAATTATCGCGATGGAGCCTACCGGGATAGCCATCGTCAATACGACTTCCTTTATTTGCTCCATGCTGAAGCCCATTTTTAATAACAGGAGATAGCAGGCGCCGGGCACCAAAATATTGCGGGCGATAACGGTGATAATGGTAGCGGTGGTGATAACAATGCTGCGTGTATAGAGCACGATCCCGGCGGCAAACAGCGCCAGCCCGCCAGAGGCTTTACCCAGCAGACCCAGCGACATCGAGATAGTCTGCGGAATATGGATATCCGCCAGCACGATGATCAGGGCGATCACCGGTGACCAGACCACAGGTTGTTTAATGGCGTTTATCACCCGTGTGCCAAAGGAGATATGCTGGCTTTTATCGCCAGTGGCGACCGACATCAGAATCATTACCAGCGGCAGCTGGAAGACGTTTTGCGTGATGCTGGACACGGTGATCAGCGACGCGCTGACGGTGCCAAATAAAAAGGCCAGCACCGAGGTGCCGATGAAAGGAACCGCCGGCGAGCCGATGGCCAGCGCCTGCAGCGTACTGAGGGCGAGGTCGCGTCGGAACAGATAGCGGGCGACCAGTAAGGGAATGACGAAGCTCAGAATCAGCGCGAGGATAATGGCCACCGCAACCGGGCCCATGGTCATGACGATGTGTCGCGGCGTCATCACCATATTGCTGAAAATACTTAGCGGTAATGCATAGAGCATCACAATTTTATTGATGTCTCCTGCCTGCTGCCAGTTAAAGTCTTTTCGTTTACCGCTAATATAGCCGATGATGACGGTAATGATGACCGGTAATATAGCGCCTGAAATTAATAGAATATTGTTCTGTGTCATGGTGATATATTCTCGTTATAAATTATCCTCGGGTCCGCAATTCGTTTTTGCCGTGCGTGATGAGGTTAATAAATCCGTTTTTCCTGATGCGCGGTAGCTATTTTTGAGCGTATTGATAGCGACATTTATTCGCTAAAACAGGCCGCAAGGGAAATGCAAAAACCGTTTATTCAATGAGTAAATATCATGCCAATGAAATTTAAGCAGATTCAGGCTTTTATTACTGTCGCTCACGAAGGCAATATGACCCTGGCCGCAGAGAAGATGGGGATCACTCAGTCGGGACTGAGCCGGCTGTTATTGAGCCTGGAAGCGGACCTGAGCGCGACCTTATTCGAAAGACACAAACACGGTATGGCGTTGAGCGAATATGGCAGCGCCTTTTTACCCTATGCGCTGACGATGCTGAATACCGAACAAAAGGCCCGCGAGGAGATTGCGCTCATCCGCGGCGCCGGGAAAGGTATCCTGCGGATTGGCTGTGTTTCCAGCCTGCTGACCAGCCATTTCATCGATAAGCTGGCAGCTTTCCATCAGCGACATCCCCGGATCCATCTGCGGATCGTCGACCGCATTGACTCCGAGCTCTTTAAACTCCTGCGGATGCACGACATCGATATCGCCCTCTGCGGCCCCTTACCGCATGATGAGAAAATCGTGGTGCGCGGTAAAATTAACTGGCAGGACCGGATCTGCATCGTCGCCAGGCAGTACCACCCGCTACATCAGGCGGCGAACTTATCCCTCGAGGCGATGCTGGACTATCCGTGGATCATGCCGCCGCCGTTAAGTACCCCGATGAACATCCTTGAGGATATCTTTCGTGCCCATCAGCTACCCTGTCCGCAGCCGGTGATTGAGTGCGCGTCCTCCTCGGCCATTAAGGCCTTTCTGTGCGAGAGCGATCTGTTAACGTCGATGCCGGCCCCGGTTTACCGGCACGAGGAAGCACTGGGCCTGCTGCGTCCGTTCGAACTCGAGGGCAGCGTTTTTATCCGCGATTTCTATGCCTATAGCCATTTCGGGGTTCTGTCCGGGGCAGCCCTGCAGTTGATCCAGCATCTCAAGCAGTGAGGCTGGTCGGGCACGAACAATAAGGTGTATAATATATGCATCTTAATAACAGGCGAAAGGCGGGGAGATGGGGAAGCGTATCGAACGGGAAAAGATGACGATTCAGCGGATGATTGCCCTCTACCAGCGGCGCTGTCCCGGGGCGCTGGCCGATAATGCGCACTATCAGGCGCTGAACGCCTACGCCGACAAGCGCCTTGATAAGTGCGTGTTTGGCGAGAATAAACCAGCCTGCAAGCAGTGTCCGGTGCATTGCTACCAGCCGGCGAAGCGCGAAGAGATGAAGCAGATTATGCGCTGGGCCGGGCCGCGAATGCTCTGGCGCCACCCGATCCTCACTATTCGCCATCTGCTGGACGACAGGCGCCCGGTGCCGGCGCTACCGGAAAAATACCGACCGAAAAAATAGCGGCCTTTCCCTGGTCAGCGCGGCGCGTAGCCGGGCGACAAGTCGGCCCCGGTAAGGCATTAGCCGCCACCGGGGATGGTTGCTGAAGCCCTCTGTTTCTGACTATCCCGAATTGTGCTTGCCACAAAGGCGACCACAAACAGCGCGGAAAACAGCACCACGATAGTCGGCGCCGGCGCGCTGTCGAGATAAAACGCCAGCCACACCCCTCCCGCCGAGCAGCCGATGGCCACCGCTACCGCCAGCAGCAGGGCGTGGATAAAGCGCCGCACCAGCAGGAGCGCGATCGCCCCGGGGGCAATCAGCAGCGAAATCGACAGGATAATCCCCACCGACTGCAGCGTCGCGACGATGGTCAGGGCGATCATGCACAGCAGACCGTAGTGCAATAGTCCGCCGCGCAGGCCGCTGGCTTTGGCCTGCGTCGGGTCAAAGGCGTGCAGCAAAAAATCGCGCCATTTGAGACCGATAATCAGCGCAATCACCAGCGCGATAGCCGCCGTTTGTCCAATATCGCGAAGGGATATCCCCAGCATGTCGCCGAACAGGATATGGTCGAGATGAACATCGGACTGGATCGCTACATACAGCACCAGCCCGGCGCCAAACATGCCGGAGAAGACAATCCCCATGATGGTATCGCGCTTGAGTCGGCTGTTATCGTCGAGAAAACCGGTCGTCACGGCGCACAGCAGCCCGGCGATAAACGCGCCGATGGCGAAGGGGATGCCGATAATGTAGGCCAGCACCACGCCCGGAAAGACCGCGTGGCTCATGGCGTCGCCCATCAGCGCCCAGCCTTTGAGCACCAGAAACACCGACAGTAGCGCGCAGGGCACGGCCACGATGATCGATACCGCTATCGCATTGACCATAAAAGGAAACTGGAACGGGGCCAGGAACAGGTTCAGCATGCGGCCTCCCTGGCGCGGCGGCGGCTGGCCAGCAGGCCGTGCTTCGGCGCGAAGATAAAGGTGATGAGGAACAACAGCGTTTGCGCGACCACGATAATGCCGCCGGTGGCGCCGTCGAGATAGTAGCTGAGCCAGGCGCCGAAGAAACTGGTCAGACTGCCGATAGCCACGGCGATGGCCAGCAGGCGCGGAAAGCGGTCGGTTAACAGCCACGCGGTGGCCCCGGGAGTCACCACCAGGCAGATGACCAGAAAGGCGCCGACGGTCTGCAGCGCCGCCACGGTGCAGGCGGCCAGCAGGGTAAAGAACAGCAGCTTCAGGCCGCGGGTGTTCAGGCCAATCGAGCGGGCATGGTTTTCATCAAAGAAGGTCACCATCAGATCTTTCCACTTCAGCAGCAGGATCGCCATCGAGATAAAGCCGATCGCCGCCAGCTGGATAATATCCTCCGGTGCGATGGCCAGAATATTGCCGAGAATAATGGTCTGGATATTCACCGACGTCGGATTCAGCGACACCATAAACAGCCCGATCCCGAAGAAGGAGGAGAAGATCAGGCCGATAATGGCATCCTCTTTCAGCCGCGAGCGTTGCTGCAAAAACATCATGCTGCCCGCCGCCAGGCCGCCGGAGAGAAACGCGCCGAGCGCGAAAGGCAGGCCGAGCATATAGGCCCCGGCGACGCCGGGCACAATCGAGTGGGAGAGGGCGTCGCCAATCAACGACCAGCCCTTCAGCATCAGGTAGCAGGAGAGAAACGCGCAGACGCCGCCTACCAGCGCCGACACCCACATCGCATTGAGCATATAGTGATAGCCAAACGGCTCCAGCAGCCAGCTCATCGTGGGCCTCCTGCCGCGCGCCGGCTGATAAACGGCCGCTCGTCATCGGTGATAACCTGCGCTTCCGCGCCGGTGAGCGCGACGTGGCGCAGCACGCCGCTGAAAGCCCGCTCCAGATTCTCGGCGGTGAAGGTGGTTTCTGTCGGGCCGCTGGCCAGCACGGTACCTTTCACCATCACCGTGTAATCACAAAATTCGCTCACTGATCCGAGGTTGTGGGTGGAGACCAGCATGGTACAGCCCTCATCGCGGAGCTCGCGCAGCAGGCTGATGATCCGCGCTTCGGTCTGCACATCGACGCCGGTGAAAGGCTCATCCAGCAGGATCACCTGACCCTGCTGAGCGATAGCGCGGGCAAGGAAAACGCGCTTTTTCTGCCCGCCGGAGAGCTCGCCAATTTGCCGATGGCGGTACTCGCTCATGCCCACGCGGGCCAGCGCGGCATCGACAATGTCGCGATCGCGCGGCTTTGCCCGCCGCAGCCAGCCCATATGGCCGTAGCGGCCCATCATCACCACATCCTCTACCAGCACCGGGAAGGACCAGTCCACCTCTTCCGACTGCGGGACATAGGCGACCAGGTTCTGGCGCAGCGCGCGGTTGACCGGCTGGCCGAGTATGGCGATCTCGCCGTGGCCGACGCGCACAAAGCCCATCAGCGCTTTAAACAGTGTGGATTTACCCGAGCCGTTAACGCCCACCAGTGCGGCAATGGAGCCGCGCGGTACGCTGAACGAGGCGTCGCGCAGGGCAGTGTGGCCGTTGCGCCAGGTGACTGTGAGCTGGTCGACATACAGTCCCGCTTGCGCTGCATTCATGGCTGCTTCCTCATCCCGTCCTGGATACCGTTGACGATGGTTTCGGTGGTGACGCGCAGCAGGTCGAGCCAGGTCGGCACCGGGCCGTCGGCGGCGCTCAGCGAATCGACATACAACACGCCGCCGTAGTGGGCCCCGGCTTCGCGCGCCACCTGACGCGCCGGTTTATCGGAGATGGTGCTTTCGCTGAAGATGGTCGGGATGCGTTCTTTCTTCATGGTGTCGATAACCTTGCGCACCTGTTGCGGGGTGCCCTGCTGGTCGGCATTGATCGGCCACAGATACAGTTCGCGCAGACCATAGTCGCGGGCCAGATAGGAGAAGGCTCCCTCGCTGGTGACCAGCCAGCGTTTATCCGCCGGCAGCTGCGCCAGTCTGGCCTGCAGCGGCGCCATCGTTTGACGGATCTTCTCTTTGTAGGCCTCGGCGTTACGGCGATAGGTGTCGGCGTGAGGCGGATCGTACTTCACCAGCGCATCGCGAATGTTATCGACATAGATCAAGGCGTTATCTGCTGACATCCAGGCATGGGGATTGGGCTTCCCGCTATAGGGGCCCGCGCTGATGCCCATCGGCTGGATCCCCTTGCTGACCACCACCTCCGGAACGCCCTGTAAGTGCTGATAAAAACGGGCAAACCACCGCTCGAGATTAAGCCCATTGCTGAGGATCAGCTGCGCCCCCTGCGCGCGTTTGATATCGCCCGGCGTGGGCTGGTAATCGTGGATCTCTGCGCCCGGTTTGGTGATGGAACTGACGACGGCGGCGTCGCCGGCCACGTTCTGCGCCATATCGGCGATAACCGTGAAGGTAGTGATAACCCTGAATTTCTCCTGCGCGGTGGCCGGCGTCGCGGCCAGCAGAGCCAGCGCGCTGGCCAGCAGCAATGATTTCAGCGGTGTCAGGTGTAGCATAGGATCCCTCGCAATGGTGTGGTTGATTTCCCAGCGTTTATAGCCATTGCTATGTTATATAGCACAAGCTATTTACAAATGAAAATAATTCTTATTTGCATGCGTGGGTAATAATGAGCCGGGAAACGAAAGCGACAAGAAAGGGGGAGATAAGGCTGGCCCGGCGCGAACCGGGCGAAGATCAAGAGATATCGGCGACCGACTGGCGCGGGATCAGGCGGCCAGCCAGCGAGCGGCCCTCGGCGGTGAAGGTTGGCCGGTCGTCAATCAGGCTGCGAATACGCTGAATACAGTTATCCAGCAGCGCCTCCAGTGGCCAGGAGATGCAGGTCAGCGGCGGGTAGAGCAGCGAGGCGAGCGGGGAATCCTCAAGGCTCAACAGGGAGACCTCCTGCGGGACGGCGATGGTGAATTCGCGTAACAGACGCATCGCCTCAGCCGCGTAGCGGTCGCGTTTAACGATAATGACTGAGTATTTACTGAAGCTGTTAATTAAGGTCAGCAGCGCCTGCTCGACGTCATCGTTGGCCGTCAGCACCAGCTGGCGGTTAAAAGGAATGGAGTAGTTTTGCAGGACGTTGCGGTAGCCTTCCAGCATCTGACGGCTGGCATCGTCGCTATCGCTGTCCACCAGCAGGGCGATGTTGCGGTGTCCCTTGCCAATCACATAGCGGCAGGCGCTTTCGGTGGCGAAGGCGAAGTCGTAGCCCTGGCTGTTGCTCCCGGCGACGCCGAAGCGGTCAAAGGCGATAACGTTGCGCGGCGCGTCGGAGGCAACGGCGCCCAGCACCACCACCGCCACGCACTGGCGCTGCAGATCGTCGATCACCGCCGCCTGCTCTACCGGATCGCTGACATACTGTACCAGCAGGCTTTTATTCAGCCCTTTCAGCGCCTGAGAGAGCAGCGGCAGCAGACGCGCGCCGTGGCTTTCGTCCTGCGCGGAAATCACCAGACCAACGTGGCTGGATGTCTGACTGGCGAGGTTTTGCGCGGCAAAGCTCGGGCGATAGTTGAGTTCTTCAACGGCCCGCAGCACAGCTTCCCGGCTCTCTTCGCGCACGCCCCGGGTGCCGGTCAGCACGCGGGAAACCGTCGCTCTTGAGACATTCGCTAATCTTGAAACATCATCAATCGTTGGCATGGCTTTTTCTGTCTGAACATTTTCGCCTAGCTTAACATACCTGCTGAAAAAAGTGTCTACCGCTGCCCGTCCGCGGCGCCGGGCAGACGGGGCAGCCAGGCCGCGCCGCGCACGCCGCTGGCGTCGCCGAAGCGGGCCGGTTTGATCTGCGTGCGGCAGGTGTCGGAGAAGATCCACGGCACGATGGCGGCCGGCAGATCGCGATAGATCTGGCTGACGTTGGACAGACCGCCGCCCAGCACAATCACCTGCGGGTCGAGAATATTGATCACCGACGCCAGGCTACGGGCAAAGGCATCGATAAAGTGTCGCCAGTGGGCCAGCGCGCGCGGATCGCCGTTTTGCGCCGCGGCGACAATGGCTTCCGCACGGGCTTGTTCCCCATAGCGGCGGGCGAAGCCGGTGCCGGAGAGAAAGCTTTCGATGCAGTTCGTTTTGCCGCAGTAGCAGGGCTGCGGCGGACCATCGCGCTCAGGAGTATAGCCCGGCAGCGGATTATGCCCCCACTCCCCGGCGATAGCGTTGGGGCCGCTGAGCAGTTGTTGATGAACGGCGATCCCGCCGCCGCAGCCGGTACCGATAATCACCCCGAAGACGGTGGAGGCCCCGGCGCCGGCGCCATCCACCGCCTCCGAAAGGGTGAAGCAGTCGGCATCGTTTGCCATCCACACCGGCTGGCCAAGCTGCTGCATGATATCCCGGCGCAGATCGTGACCGTTGAGCACCAGGCAGTTGCAGTTTTTAATGCGCCCGCTTTGCGGATCGATAGCCCCGGGCAGGCCGATCCCCAGGGTGAATGGCTGCGGGCTGACCGCGCGAATATCGGCAATCAGGGTCAGCAGCTGACGCATAAAGGCGTCATAGCTCTCTTTGTGGGTCGGCCGGCGCAGGCGCTGGACGCATTCGCCTGCCGGGTCCAGCAGTACGGCTTCCATTTTGGTGCCGCCAATATCTATTCCAAGATGTAACATAGTGACCTCGGGGAATCAGACCCGGCCAGCGCGCCTGGTCGGGGAACGCGCTAGGCGTGAAGTGGTTGCGCGCGGTAAATCGCAATCAGTTCGGCAATCAGCTCTTTCGCCAGAATGGAGGTCATCAGGTGATCCTGAGCATGGACCATTACCAGCGTCATTTTGGTTTTTCCCTCGCCTTCGTCAGCTTCGATAAGCTGGGTCTGCACAAGGTGAGCTTCGCGGGAATAGTGCGCCGCTTCCTGCATTTTGGCGTCGGCGGTGGCGAAATCACCCGCTTTAGCGGCGTGCAGCGCTTCGTAGCACAGACTACGTGACTGGCCGGCGTTGATGATGATCCCCATCACCTGTTCTTCTAATTCCATGATTATCCTCTGAATCGTTAGCGTTAAGCGGTTTGCGCCGCGTTGTCAGCCTGGCCGACGGCGTTTTCACGCTCCTGGGCCAGCAGCTGTTTTTCGTAAGCTTTGAGAAATGGCAGGTACATCACCATGGCGGTGGCCATACAAATGAGGCACAGGATCACCGGGCTAAAGCTCCAGTTCGCCGCCCACGAGGCGCCGATGGGCGCCGGCGTTGTCCACGGCGTCATCGATACTACGCGGCTGACGAGATCCAGCTTCAGCGCAAAGTACGCCAGGGTCGCGTTGACCATCGGCACCAGCACGAACGGCAGGAAAAACAGCGGATTCATGATGATCGGCGCGCCGAACAGGATCGGTTCGTTAATATTGAATACCCCCGGCACGACCCCCATCCGGCCAATCGTCCGCAGATGCACGGCCTTGCTGCGCAGCAGCATCAGCGCCAGCGGCAGGGTGGAGCCGACGCCGCCGATCAGCAGATAGTGATCCCAGAAGCCCTGGACATAGATGTGCGGAATAGCGGTGCCTGCCGCCATGGCCGCCTGATTGACCGACAGGTTGGCCATCCAGAAGGGATTCATGATCCCGGTGACGATCAGCGCGCCGTGGATCCCGGCGAACCACAGTACCTGACAGACCAGCACTGACAACAGAATGGCCGGCAGCGTATCGGAAGCCGCGACCAGCGGTTTGACCAGCGACATGATCGCTTCCGGAATGATCATCCCCAGCTGAGCCTCGATAAACAGGTTCAGCGGATGCAGCGTCAGAATGATCGCCAGCACCGGGATCAGGATCTCGAACGAGCGCGCCACCCCGGCAGGCACTTCCGGCGGCAGGCGAATGGTGATGTTATGCCGCTTGAGGAAGGCGTACAGCTCGGTGGAATAGATGGCCACCAGAATGGCGGTGAAGATCCCCTGGCCGGAGAAGTAGGCCGTAGAGATCTGGCCATCTTTCAGCGGCGCGGCCACCAGCAGAAACGACATCAGCGACAGCATCCCGGCGGTCAGCGAGTCCAGGTGATGGTGCTTGGCGAGGCTGGCGGCGATCCCGACGGCAATGAACAGGGTCATCACCCCCATGCTGAAGTTGAACGGCAGCATCAGCGCATCGCGATGATCGAGCGAAAATTGCAGCCAGGCGCGGGCAAAGCCCCACGTCGTATCCGGAGAAAACGGCGGAAAGATAAATACCAGCAAAAACGAGCCGACGATCATAAAGGGCAGGGCGGTGATAAAACCGTCGCGGATCGAAGTCACGTATTTTTGCTGGCCGATCGCGCCGGCCAGCGGCGTGATCTGCCGTTCGATCACATCGATCAATTTAGCGTACAGAGAGCTCATGATCTTTCCTTAGTTCTTGTTTTCGATGAGGGAAAGGGCGAAATCAAGGACCGCGGCGCCTTTTTGCATGCCGTAGTCCATCATATTGATGGGTTCGACGCGGATACCGTATTTATCCGCCTGTTTTTGCAGATCCTGCTGCATGTATTTCACCTGCGGCCCCAGCAGCACCACCTGATAATGGCCAACCTGTTCGGCGAACTCCGCTACGCCATAGGCATTGATCTCTACCGGCAGGCCCCGCTGTTCGGCTTCGGCAATCATTTTTTTCATCAGCAGGCTGGTGGACATGCCTGCCGAACAACACAACATTATTTTTTTCATAAGTACCGCTCCTGATGAGGTTGGATGAGCGGACTATAGTCAAAATGGATGCATTACGGAAAGCGCTTTCCGTTTGTGGATTTATTAATTGTGACCATGATCACCTATGGCAGGCTTTCACTTTCCGGTGTTGTGGGCGATCATCCCGGCGAGACAACCATTCGCAAAGGTAGGAGTATGAACATTCAGTTAATGAATGTGGCCGTGGACATCATCGAGCAGCGGCTGGCGCCGCTGGCGAATGTTCTGACGCGCAACAACCACATTACGGCGATGCGCGATAGCTTTGCGCTGGCGATGCCCTTTGTGATTGTTGGCAGCCTGTTGGTGCCCATTTTGTTTCCGCCCGTTTCCATCGACGGCGCCTCGCGTTTCGGCCAGGTCTATTTGCTACTGCGGCCTATCCTGCTGCCGACCTTTCAGCTAACCATTGGCCTGGTGGCGCTGATTGTCGCCTTCGGCGCCAGCGCCAGTCTCGCCAAGCAGTACCGTCTGCCGGAACGGCTCTGCGGTTTAACCGGGTGTCTGGCTTTTCTGCTGTTTATCGGCTTTCGCGAGACTGCGGTGAGCAATGTTTATCTCGGCGGTATGGGGATATTTACCGCTCTGATATCCAGCACCTATTCCATTGAGATAATTCGCTTTTTCTACAAAAAAGGCTGGTGTATTCGCTTGCCTGATGAAGTGCCGCTGATGACCCGCAATGGCTTTCAACTGCTGATCCCGCTGCTGGTGGTGATGCTGTCGATAAGCGTGATGAATGCCATACTGCTGCAGACCACCGGACGCATCGTACCGGAGTTGATCAGCGAAGCGGTGCGGCCGCTGGTGCTGGCGTCCGACACGCTGATGGCGGTACTGATCTCTTTATTTATCTGTAACTTACTCTGGTTTATCGGTATCCATGGCGCGCTGATCATCACCGGGATCATGAACCCCTTCTGGATGACCTATCTGTTTGAAAATCAGCAGGCGCTGGCGGCGGGTTCGCCAACGCTGCCGCATATTTATCTGCAGGGGTTCTGGGATTTTTACCTGCTGATCGGCGGTATTGGCTCCACTTTGCCGCTGGTGCTGATGGCGATGCGCAGCCGCTCGCGGCAGCTGAAAAGCGTGGCAAAAATTGGCCTGCTGCCGTCGCTGTTTAATATCAACGAGCCAATACTGTTTGGTTTTCCGGTAATCATGAACCCGGTTTTTTTACTGCCGTTTCTCTTTGTTCCGCTGATAAATGCCTGTATCGCATGGTATTTAACTCAGCTGGGTATCCTCGACCGCGCGGTGGCGATGCTGCCATGGTCTATGCCTTCCCCGCTGGGGGCAGCATGGTCGGCGAACGGTAGCTGGAAAAATTTGTGCATGAGCCTGTTCGCGATGTTTAACGCCTGGATGCTCTATCGCCCCTTCTTCAAAGTGTACGAACGCCAGCTCGCGGAAACCGAACGCTGACCCCCTCGCCGTCGGCGGCTTATCCCCCGGCGGCACTCATTCACCTGCTCCTCCTTCCGCTCTGCTGCCGGCTCCCGGCGGCATTCTTGTTATTTTATGTGATCAGTCTCACGAATATATTCGTCGCGGAGCGAATTTTGTGAACCAGATAGGCAATTATGGAAAGCGCTTTCCATTAACGGATGTACATTTCCATTTTTGATCCGTAAATTTCCCCTCCGTTATCGGTTCGTGTTAACAAACATAACGTGGGAAAAAAATAATGATAAAGCTGAAACATTCAATACCTCTGGCTCTCCTCTCGCTGGCAGGGGCCAGCAGCCTGGCCTGCGCCGATCCGAAGTATGATTTTGCGCTGCATGGCTATATCCGCTCCGGGATCCTGGCGAACTCCGATGGCAACCGCGCGGACTCCGTCGGCCTGATGCCGGACGGTAAGTGGCGACTGGGCAACGAAGAAGACACCAAGATCGAACTGATCCCCACCGTGACGCTGACGGCGGACAGCGGCGTGGTGGCGAAAGTGCAGGCCAACCTCACTCATCAGTCGAAATGCACCTCCGACTGGAACTGTCAGGATGACGATGGCCATGACGTACAGTTTCGCGAAGGGTTCGCCGAGCTGAGCAATCTGGATTTTGCGCCGGAGATGACCTTCTGGGCCGGTAAGCGCTACAGCAGCTCCAACACCTCCAGCCATCAGTTCGACTGGGAGTACATTCAGTACAACGGCACCGGCGGCGGCTTCGACAACATGGATCTCGGCTTCGCCCGCTTCGACGCCGGGGTGTACGCCTTTTCACCCACCGATGAAACCAAAGCCTACCCGGTGGATAAGGGAGATCAGGGCTACCCGGATGACTATTCCCTCAACCTGTGGCTGAAAAAGATCGCGGGGACAGGCTTCGATCTGGAGCTGATCGGCCACCATATGAACCGTAACGAAAACCACCCGACTTCCGCCGAGAAGGGCTATGGCGTGACCGGTATTTATAACTTTGACGGTTTCTATGGTCTGACCGGAGGCTACTCCCGCCTTGCATTGCAGTACGGGAAAGGGCTGGCGGCGGGTGACTCGCTGGGTAAAAACGGCTGGGGCTGGGCCAATCTGGAAAACACTCAGTCCTGGCGAGTGGTGCTGGATAGCGTGGCCTCGATGGGCGACCTGGAGATCTCGACCTTCGCTTTCTGGCAGAAAGA
The DNA here is from genome assembly GCF_001807705.1 of Klebsiella sp. HMSC25G12. Classification (NCBI taxonomy): domain Bacteria; kingdom Pseudomonadati; phylum Pseudomonadota; class Gammaproteobacteria; order Enterobacterales; family Enterobacteriaceae; genus Klebsiella; species Klebsiella sp. HMSC25G12. Next base: position 187,172 of record NZ_KV789926.1, read on the forward strand.
TAAAAACTACCGCTGGTGGACGGAAGATGACCATGGCTGGGGACGCTCGATGTGGGTCGCCGGTATCCGCCCTTATCATCAGATCACCCGCAACTTTGCCATGCAGTACGAGCTGGGCTACGAATACCTGGATGACAAAAACTACAAAGGGGTAAACGGCAAAGGCAAAGGCGGCCTGACCAAAGTCACCGTTGCGCCAACCCTGACCTTTGACTCCGGTTTCTGGGCACGCCCGCAGCTGCGCTTCTTCGTCACCTACGCGAAGTGGGATAAAGGTGTCTCCGATGCGCTGGACGGCAACTACAACTGGGATACCAATACCATCACCGCCGGCGGGTATTCCCGCAGTGGCTCTACCGACACCGTTAACTTCGGCGTACAGGCCGAGGTCTGGTTCTAAGGAGAGACAACGATGAAGCCGATGAAAAACCTGCTGCTGATGGGGCTGCTGTCCGCGCTGGGGGCCGGCGGGGCGCTGGCCGCCGAGCGCTCGCACTTTACGCACTTTATCACTCGCGACGGCGCCACCCTCAAGGACGGCGACAAGGTGTTTCGTTTCGCCGGGATCCACGCGCCGGAGCTGCACCGCATTGAAGACGACGCCCGCGGCCCCTGCAGAGCAGACCCGCGCGGCTGGGGACAATACTTTAAATGGCCAACGGCGCAGGAGCAGCAAAACTGGATCCAGGCGATGGTGCAAACCGGGGCGAAAGCCCAGCGCGTCTACGTGCTGTCGGTGCAGCAGGAATTTGATAAAGCCTGCGGGCGCGAGACCCATATTCTGGCGCCGGAAACGGCGGACGGCATGCCGCGGCTGAATGAGAAAGCCATGCGGGTGTATGACAACATGATTGCCGAAGCGGATAAACAGGGATTGCGACTGATCCTGCCGTTTATTGACCACTGGTGGTGGTGGGGCGGGCGTGAGCAGCTGGCGGCGTTCTACCACGAAAAAGCGGAAGACTTTTATCGGACCGATAGCAAGACCTTCAAAGCCTATCTGGATGTGATCCGCCAGGTTATCACCCGGACAAATACTGTCACCGGCCGCGCCTATTATGATGAAAAGGCGATCATGGCCTGGGAAACCGGTAACGAGCTGGAGGATACCAACGCCGATTTCCTGCATCAGACCGCGGCGTGGATTAAAAAATGGGCCCCTCATCAGCTGGTGGTAGATGGTACCTATAAGAAAATCAATTCCTTTGCGCTGACCGACCCCAATGTGGATATCGTCAGCAATCACTATTACACCAATGCCGATAATAACCATCCCGGGCAGGTGACGCAGGATCTGCGCGCCGTCGGCGGGCAAAAAGTCTATCTCGTCGGCGAGTTTGGCCTGCTGCCGGCGGATCAACTGAACGCCATTATGCAGTCGATCGTTCACAGCGACGTCAACGGGGCGCAAGCCGCCGGCGGGCTTATCTGGGGCTTCCGCGGCCATCGTCACGACGGCGGCTTCTACTGGCATAAGGAGTCGACCGGGCACTACAGTTACCACCTGCCGGGGTTTGCCAAAGAAGGCGAAGCGAACCAGGAGCAGGCGGTGGTCGATCTGGTGCGCACGGCCGCGGCGCAGATGGCCGGGCAGCAGACGATGGCGCCGCTGCCGAAGCCGGACGCGCCTTTGCTGCGCGAGACCACCTCGCCCTTCGCGATCAACTGGATGGGAGCCGCGGTGGGACGCAGCTACGATGTCGAACGCGCCGCCTCGCCGACCGGGCCGTGGACGGTGGTGGGCCGGGATATCTCCGATGGCGTTAACGAATGGAATCCGGAAACCATGGTTCTGTTCCGCGACGATTATCGTCAGCTTCAGCTCGGGCATACGTATTACTACCGGGTGACGGCGAAAAACGAGAGCGGTCATTCGGCTCCTTCCAATGTGATTAGCGTGCAGCATAGCGAGGAGAATCAGCCGCCGGTTGTCATGCTGGAACCGGCCCTAACCACCACGCAGGACCAGGGCGTCGAGCTTACAGCCAGCTGGCAGGACGATGGCCTGCCGTCGCGAGAGGTTAAGGTGGGCTGGCAGCACGCCGGTGAGGGACAGGTGCATTTCTGCCATGCCGATCGGGCTCAAACCCGGGCCTGGTTTACGACGCCAGGTACCTATGCGCTGACGTTCACGGCGGACGATGGGCTGCTGAAAAGCAGCAAAACCGTGACCGTGACGGTGGGCGAAGCGACGGGGAAAGCGCCAGCGGATTTTTGTCGTTATTACGGCGAAGTTTATGGCGTGGCTGAGGGTCGGCTGACGGTGATGAAGAGTGATAAAGACGCGCTGACAGTTGGCGAGGACGGCTTCCTCGGCCCATTTGCCAACGAGGGGGATAAGATCAGCTGGCAGGTGCAGGCGCCGTGGAGCGGTCAGTTCCTGCTCAATGTAACCTTCAACGGCAAATGGGGCGGTAAGCAGAACTCATTTGTCGTCAACGGGGGCGCTCCGCAGGCCGTGGCCTTCCCGCAGACGGATGAGCAGGGCCAGCAGTTGCGGATACCGGTGACGCTTAACGCGGGGACTAATCAGATTGACTTCGGCCGCTTCGCCGGCGACTGGGGCTATATGTTCATTAAATCGATCGAAGTGGTCGCAGAGTAGTACGTTCAGGCTGCGCCAGACGGGCGCAGCCTTTTTTCGAAGGAGAGGTTATGCAGCAATATCAGTTTCCGCAAGGGTTTCTATGGGGGGCGGCGGCGTCCGGCCCGCAAACGGAAGGGGTCACCAATAAGCGCCATCGTTCCATCTGGGATAGCTGGTTTGCCGAACAACCGGAGCGATTTTATCAGCAGGTAGGGCCGCAAACCGTATGTGATACTTATCATCAGTATCCGCAGGACGTGGCGCTAATGAAACAGACCGGCTTCAACTCGTTTCGCACCTCAATTCAGTGGTCACGACTGATCGCTGATTTAGAAACCGGTGCGCCGGACCCGGACGCGGTGCGTTTTTATCACGCCTATCTCGATGAGATGATCGCCAACGGCATTGAGCCGATGATCAATCTCTACCACTTTGATATGCCGGAAGCGCTGCAGAAACAGTACGGCGGCTTTGAATCGGCGCACGTGGCCGAGCTGTTTGCCCGCTTTGCCCGCACCGCCTTTAGCCTGTTTGGCCATAAGGTTAAATACTGGATAACCTTCAACGAGCCGATTGTGCCGGTTGAGGGGGGCTACCTGTACGACTTCCACTATCCGTGTAAGAAAGATGGCCGGCTGGCGGCGCAGGTGGCGTTTAACATTATGCTGGCGCACGCCAAAGCGGTAACGGCTTATCGTGAACTGGCGCTGGTGGGCGAGATCGGCGTGGTGCTCAACCTGACCCCGAGCTATACCCTCACCGACAGCGACGCGGATAAAAAAGCCGCCGGGTATGCCGACCTGTTTTTTAACCGCAGCTTCCTTGACCCGCTGGTAAAACATGAATTCCCCAAAGCGCTGTGCGAGATCCTCGCCGCCCACGACTGCCTGCCGACGACCAGCAAAGACGACGTGGCGTTGATCCTCAGCGCGGATATCGATTTTCTTGGGGTGAACTATTACGTGCCGCGGCGGGTAAAAGCGCGTGAGGGCGAATATGATCTCGATTATTTCACCCCGGAATACTATTTCGAAAACGCGGTGAACCCGCAGGGCCGCTTTAATCCCTATCGTGATAACAACGAGATCCTGCCGCAGGCGATCTATGACATTGCCGCCAATATTCGCGATAACTACGGCAACATTAAGTGGTATCTCGCGGAAATCGGCATCGCGATGGATCGACAATCAGAGGGAGAGCCCGGGGCGGACGGGGTGATAGACGATAATTTCCGCATCCAGCTGATGGAGGAGCATCTGGTGCAGCTGCACCGCGCCATTGCCGACGGTGCGAACTGCTTTGGCGTACACCAGTGGACGTTTATCGACAACTGGTCGTGGATCAATGCCTTCAAACGACGCTACGGCTTCTGGCGACTGGATCTGGAGACCGGCGAGCGACAGATAAAACGCAATGCGCTGTGGTTTGCCGAACTGGCGACCAGCAACGGTTTTACCAGCGATAAATAGCGCGCGGCGCCTGCGCTCCCTCTCACCGGCGCGGAAAGGGGGAGCGCACGAGGTTACACCAGTTCGTCTTTATTAATACCCAGCCGCTTCATGCGCGACAGGAGCGTGGTGCGCTTGAGCCCCAGCCGCTGGGCGGCGCCTTTCGGCCCGGCCACCACGCCGTTGCTCTCCTTCAGCACCCGGACGATCAGCTGATATTCATCCTCACCTTCCTCAGGCAGGACCGCCGGCGTTCGAGGAACTTCCACGATCTCCCGCTCCGGCAGGGAGAGCTGCAGTACGTTGCCGCGGGTGAGTAACACCGCCCGTTCGATAACGTTTTCCAGCTCGCGTACGTTGCCCGGCCACTCCATCCGCGTCAGGGTGCGCAGGGTTTCCGCCGGAATGCTGTCGATGTTGCGCCCCATGCGGCGGGCGATTTTAAAGGTAAAGGCCTTCACCAGCAGCGGAATATCGTCGGGACGTTCGCGCAGCGGCGGCAGGTGGATGGGGAACACGTTGAGCCGATAGTAGAGATCGCTGCGGAATTCCCTGTCGATAACCATCTGCTTGAGATCGCGGTTGGTGGCGGCGATCAGCCGGACGTCGGTCTGGATCAGCTTGTTGCTCCCCAGACGTTCGAACTCCTGCTCCTGGAGGACGCGCAGCAGTTTAGGTTGCAACTCCAGCGGCATATCGCCCACTTCATCAAGGAACAGGGAGCTTTTGTCCGCCAGCTCGAAGCGGCCGATACGCTGGGCGCTGGCCCCAGTGAACGCGCCGCGTTCGTGGCCGAACAGATCGCTCTCCAGCAGCCCGGCGGGCATCGCGGCGCAGTTCATCTTCACCATCCGTCGACCGTTACGCCCGCTGAGGTTGTGGATGGCGCGGGCGATAAGCTCTTTACCGGTGCCGGTTTCGCCGAGGATCAGCACGGTGCTGTCGCTGTGCGCCACCATCTCGACCTGTTTGAGCACATTGTTCATCGCCTCGCTGCGGCCGATGATCTCGCCGAATTCGCTCTCGACATTATTGAGCTGCTCGGTGAGGGCGAGGTTCTCATCCACCAGCCGCTCTTTCAGGCGCTGAATTTCGCGGTAGGCGAGGGCGTTATCGATAGCGATCGATACCCGCTCGGCGATCTGCCGCAGCAGCTTGAGATTGGTGGTGGTGAAGACCTGTTCGTCGCACTGCGCCAGCTTCAGCACCCCGAGCAGGGTATTGCCGGACATCAGCGGCAGCAGGCACAGGGTCTGGATCTTATTGCCCCACATCTCGAAGAGCATTTTCTCATACGGCGCGAGGGTGTCATGCTCGTGCAGGTTGAGCAGCAGCATCTCTTTGCTTTTGAACACGCGCTCGGTGAGGGTACCGGCTTCATCCACCTCGCTCTGGTCGTGGACGGGATGGCTGGCGTCAAGATAATGCGTGGAATAGATGTTGAGCTTCCCTTTGCGGTCGCTGCGCAGCACCACGCTGATGGCGTCGATCCGGAAGTAGCGATGGATCTCTTTCGCCACCTCGCTGACCAGCTCGTCGATATCCAGGCGTGAGAGCACCGCGTTGGTGATCGCCACCAGGATGCGAAAGTTGTCGCGCTCGTGGCACAGCAGATCGTAATCGACGTTATTGCTGACCCGGTTCTGAATTTGCTCGGTGACGACGGCGACGATCTGCGTGAAGGTATGCAGCCGCTGGAACTCTTTCTCGCTCCACGGCCGGTTGTCACGGCGCAGAAATTCACAGCCGCCGAAGATCCGCCCATCAGCCGCCAGCGGCAGCAGCGAGTAGTACCCGAACGGGCGATAAAGCCCGCTGCGGATAAGCTGCGGCCAGGTGTCGGCAAAGGTCTCGTGGTCGCAATGCAGGGCATCCGGCCGGGAGAGTAAGCGGCGCACTGGACCGTGGGCGAGCACGGTTTCGTCCTCGTAGCTCACCGGGTGACCGGCTTCATCGCAGGCGTACCTGGCCGCGCGGTGGTTACCCGCGTTCCACAGGATGATGGCCGCCTCGTCGGCGAGCGCAGACTGTTGCACCAGGCGGGTGAGAGTTTCGCTCAGCGCGGCCAGATCGGGCTGCTGTAATAAAAGCCGGGTGATATCGAACAGCCCTTGCTGGCCGAGATCGCTCATCGGTGTATACGACATTGCTTACGTCCAAAACGCGCCGACAACGTGGCGCATAAGAAAATGATGGTACAAATAATAGTATGTTAATAAAGCGGTTATTGCCGCTTTAACCCCGGCTCGCGCTGCGCTTAGCCGGGCTACGTGCGCGCAGTTTTGTAGCCCGGATAAGGCGCCAGCCGCTATCCGGGACCCGACGCCGTCGTTAACAAATTCTCGGCAGCGGCTCGGCGTGGGGAAGATCGAGCGTACGCTTCACGCCGTACAGCCCAACGGAACGCACGCCCGGGTGGTCGACCACTTCGCCGATTATCGCCGCATCGCGTCCCAGTGGGTGAGACCGCAAATGCGCTAGCACGTTTTCCGCGGCCTCGCGGGCGACGGCGAGCACCAGTTTGCCTTCATTGGCGAAGTTCATGGCGTCCAGCCCAAGCAGTTCGCAGACGCCGCGCACCGTATCGTTGACCGGCAGCGTTGCCTCCTGCAGTTCGATGCCGCAGCCGCTGGCGGCGGCGAACTCATGGGCGACGGCATTGACCCCGCCGCGGGTGGCGTCGCGCAGAGCTTTCACTCCACTCAGTGGCCGCAGGGTCTGGATAAGCGGCGTCAGCACCGCGCAATCGCTGGACAGCGCGCCGTCCAGCCCCATCTGCTCGCGCAGGTTAAGGATGGTGGCGCCATGATCCCCCAGCGTGCCGCTGACCAGCAGCACATCACCGGCGCTAATCTGCTGCGTCCCCCAGCGAACGTCCGCCGGGATGGCGCCGATGCCGGCGGTGTTAATAAACAGCTTATCCGCCGCGCCGCGCGGCACCACTTTAGTGTCGCCGGTGACGATGGCGATCCCTGCCGCCCGGGCGGTGTCGGCCATGCTGGCGACCACCGCTTCCAGGGTGGCCATCTCCAGCCCCTCTTCGAGAATAAAGCCGCAGGAAAGATAGCGGGGGATGGCGCCGCTGACCGCCACATCGTTGGCGGTACCGCAGACGGCCAGCTTGCCGATATTGCCGCCGGGAAAGAACAGCGGGTCAATCACGTAGCTGTCGGTGGAGAAGGCGAGGCGGTCCCCCTGGGCGGCGAGCGCCGCCAGATCGAGGCGCGCCTGATCCTCCTGCTCCGCCAGCCAGGGGTTGGCGAAGGCCTGCATAAACAGGTCGCCGATTAGCTGCTGCATTGCCTGACCGCCGCTACCGTGGGCTAACTGGACGCTTTTCATGCTTCATTTTCCTGACTGCGATATTGATACCAGGCGGCGCAGGCCCCTTCTGAGGAGACCATCAGCGCGCCAAAGGCGCTTTGCGGATTGCAGGTGCGGGCGAAGAGCGGGCACTGGTGCGGTTTACAGCGGCCGGTCAGCACCTCGCCGCAGCGGGCCCGCGGGTCGTCGCACACGCGCTGCGGCGCCGGGCGGAAATGCGCCTCGGCATCGAAGCGCTGATAGGCTGGCGTAAGCTGCACGCCGGAGTCGCTAATGACCCCCAGGCCGCGCCATTCGCTGTCGCCATCCAGGCGAAAGACGTCGGCCATCGCCGCCTGCGCCAGCGGGTTGCCGGCATCCGGCACCACGCGACGGTACTGATTTTCCACATCGCTGCGCTGCGCTATTGTCTGCTCAACCAGCATCACCGCGCCTTGCAGTAGATCAAGCGGTTCGAAACCAGCGACCACTAAAGGACGATGATAGTCGCTGGCGATAAAGCCGTAGGCTTCGGTGCCGATCACCATACTGACGTGGCCCGGGGCGAGAAAGGCGTCGATACTGTTGTCCGGCTGATCCAGCAGGCTGCGCAGGGTCGGCAGCAGGGTGATGTGCTGGCAGAAAAAGTAGAAGTTATCGACGTTGCGCTCCCGTGCCTGACGCAGGGTGAGGGCGGTGGCGGGCATGGTAGTTTCGAAACCGAGGCCGAAAAAGACCACCTCACGCTGCGGGTTTTGCTGCGCCAGCCGCAGGGCGTCCATCGGCGAGTAAACGATGCGGACATCGGCGCCGCGGGATTTCGCCTGCAGCAGCGAGCCGTTTTTACCTGGCACGCGCATGGCGTCGCCGAAGGTGCAGAAGATGACCCCCGGACGGCTGGCAATCTCAATGCAGGCATCGATGCGCCCCATCGGCAGGACGCACACCGGGCAGCCTGGCCCATGAATAAATTCGATATTCTCCGGCAACAGCTGGTCGAGCCCGAATTTAAAAATGGCATGAGTATGGCCGCCGCAGACCTCCATGATGCGTAGCGGTCGCGCGGCGGTGTGCGGCAGCAGACGCGCACGCTGCTGAAGATGCGCCACCAACTGCATCACCTGTTCGGGGGCGCGGTATTCGTCAACGTAACGCATTATCGCTCCTCGCCATACAGCAGCGCGCCGACGTCCGGCTCCACATCGAACATATTTTGCAGCGCCTCGAGAGTGTCGCGCGCTTCGGCTTCATTGATCACGCTCATGGCGAACCCAACGTGCACCAGCACCCACTGGCCGAGACGCGGCTGACCCTGCTCGTCAACGGCGCCCACCAGCGTCAGGTCGACGTCGCGCTGAATGCCACAGACTTCCACCTTCGCCAGCACGCCGTCGATGGCGCAAATTTGTCCCGGAATGCCTATGCACATCGCTGCGTCTCCAGCCAGGTGAGCCACTGCTCCATGCCTTCGCCGCTGGTGGCCGAGAGGAGAATAATCTCAATTTGCGGATTGACCTCACGGGCGCAGGCCAGGCACTTCTCAACGTCGAAATTGAGATACGGCAGCAGGTCGACTTTGTTGAGCAGCATCAGGCTGGCGGCGGCAAACATATGTGGATATTTCAGCGGTTTGTCTTCGCCTTCGGTGACCGACAGCACCGCCACCTTATGGCGTTCGCCGAGATCAAAGCTGGCCGGGCAGACCAGGTTGCCGACGTTTTCGATAAACAGAATGCCGTGGTCAGCCAGCGGCAGGCGCGGGGCGGCGTCGGCGATCATCTGGGCATCGAGATGGCAGCCTTTCCCGGTATTGACCTGAATCGCCGGGGTGCCGGTGGCGCGAATGCGGGCGGCGTCATTGACCGTTTGCTGATCGCCTTCAATCACCGCGCAGTCGGCGCGTCCTTTCAGCCGGGTGAGGGTTTCGGTCAGCAGGGTGGTTTTACCGGAGCCGGGGCTGGAAACCAGATTCAGCACCAGCTGCTGTTTCGCCGCAAAGCGTGCGCGGTTGCGCGCCGCCAGACGGTTGTTTTTATCCAGCACGTCGATCTCCACTTCCAGCATCCGCCGCTGGCTCTGCCCCGGGGCGTGAGTCCCAGCCTCGCCATGGCCGTAATGCAGGTCGCCCTCTGGCGTGCGGGTGGGGGCGAAGTGATCGGTTTTGACACCGGTGATGGTCATCGTCTGGCGTGGGGCGGGCGCGAAGGGGGCGCTGCGGAACGCGGAATGCGGGTTTCGTTCGTCTCCTTCAATATAGAGGTTGCCTTCGCCACAGCCGCATGTTGTACACATAGTTTACTCCAGTTCTAAACGCTGAATCTGTAAGCCGTCATCCGCCACGATCTGTGGCTGGTCGTTATTGCAGAGCGGGCAGCGGCGGACGTGCTGCGAGACAAGATGGACGTACTGCTGGCAGCGTTCGCACCAGCATTCAGCCTGTTGTTCGGCGATATGCAGTTCGCACCCCTCCGCCAGCGTGCCCCGGCAGACCAGCTCAAAGCAGAAGGTCAGGGCGCTGGCTTCCACGCAGGAAAATGCGCCGACCTTGAGCCACACGCCGGTCACCCGTCGCGCGCCGGCCTGCTGCGCCTGTTGTTCAATAATTTCCAGCGCCCGCTGGCTGAGGGTGATTTCGTGCATAGTCGCCTCCGTATCGCAATGCGCCTTGTATGCAATAACGATGCCAGAATGAAATCGTCGTGGCCGTCGATGTCGATGTCGACGCCCCGGGGCTGTCATCGACATGTCGCATCGGCAGGGATGAATACAAAAACATAGTTAAATCAATTAAATAAAAAATGGCATGAAAAATGCTTAGAGGGTGCATCTCATGCAACGGAGAAACCGATATGACTATTTGGGAAATAAGTGAAAAGGCGGATTACATCGCCGACCGTCACCGGCAGCAGCAGGAGCAGTGGCACATCTACTGTAACTCGCTGGTTCAGGGGATCACCCTGTCGAAGGCCCGCCTGCATCACGCGATGAGCTGCGCGCCGGATAAAGAGCTGTGCTTCGTGCTGTTCGGCCATTTTCAGGTGTTTGTCGCGCTGGCGGAAGGCTTTAACAGCCACACCATCGAATACTACGTCGAAAACAAAGGCGGCGGTGATAAGTACCTGATTGCTCAGGCCACGCTGGCGGCAGATGGCACGGTGGACGGGCGGATCAGCAACCGCTCCCGCGACCAGGTGCTGGAGCACTATCTGGCGATTATCGCCACCGTCTATGACCGTCTGTATGACGCCATGGAGCAAGACCAACCGGTGGATTTAAGCCATCTGGCCCTGACCCACTGATCGCGAGGTGTCGACACGTGTCGAAAATGACACCTGCGCAACCTGATTTCGTCAAAAATGACTTTCACCCGAGGATGACCCGGTGAACCGTTTTGTAATTGCTGACTCCACTGTCTGTATCGGCTGCCGCACCTGCGAAGCCGCCTGCTCTGAGACGCATCGCCAGCACGGCCTGCAGGCTATGCCGCGGCTGCAGGTGATGCGTAATGAAAAAGAATCGGCACCGCAGATGTGCCACCACTGCGAAGATGCCCCCTGCGCCACCGTCTGCCCGGTTAACGCCATCCAGCGCGTCGATGGCGCCGTCCAGCTCAACGAGAGCCTGTGCGTAAGCTGCAAACTGTGCGGCATCGCCTGCCCGTTTGGCGCCATCGAATTTTCCGGCAGCCGTCCGCTGGATATTCCGGCCAATGCCAATACCCGACTGGCGCCCCCCGCGCCGCCGGCGCCGGCCCGTGTCAGCTCGCTGCTCGACTGGGTGCCCGGCGTGCGCGCCATTGCCGTGAAATGCGACCTCTGCCACTTCGATGACCAGGGCCCGGCCTGCGTGCGGACCTGCCCGACCAACGCGCTGCTGTTGGTGGATAGCCGGGATATCGCCCAGGCCAGCAAGCGTAAACGCCAGCTGACCTTTAATACCGACCTTGGCGACTTGTCGCTGTTCCAGGCGCAACAGGGGGAGAGGGAATGAGTGTAATAGGATTAGTCAATCAGGCGGTGATGTGGTACGCCGCCAGCGCCGTGCTGGCCTTTGTGTTTGCCATGCGTAAACCGCTCAGCGGCGCTATTGCCGGGATCGGCGGCGCGGTGGCCAGCGCCATGCTGGTGGTTGCCGGCGGCGCAGCGCTCTTGATGCCGGAACGGATCCACGGTGGCATGCTGCAGTTTCTGCATCTGACGATGCGGGTGGGCGGTGTCAACGCGCTGTGGCTGCTGGCCATCGGCCTGTCGGCGCTGCCGGTGTCATTGTTCAATATTAGCTGGCATCGCCATCCGCAGGTGAAGGCCAACGGCCTGCTGGTCAACCTGCTGTTGGCCGCCGCCACCTGCGCGGTGGTGGTGACCAATATCGGTTCGCTGGTGGTGATGGCGGAGATCATGGCGCTCTGCGCGGCGTTTCTCACCGGCTGCGCCGCTTCCGGTAAGCTGTGGTTTGCCCTGGGGCGTCTCGGCACGTTGCTGATGGCCTGGACCTGCTGGCTGGTGTGGTCGACCTACGGCACCCTCGAGCTGGCGCAGATCAACCTCCAGGCAGTGGATATGATGCAGAACCCGCTGCTGTGGCTGCCGGGACTGGTGGGGTTCGCCCTGCTGGCCGGGGCGATCCCGCTGCACGGCTGGGCGCCGCAGGCTCACGCCGGGGCCAGCGCGCCGGCCGCCGCGCTGTTTTCCACCGTGGTGATGAAGGTCGGTCTTTACGGCATGCTGACCGTCTCGCTGGCCGGCGGCGTGCCGCCGCTGTGGTGGGGCGTCATGCTGCTGGCGCTGGGGATGATCACCGCCTTTATCGGCGGGCTGTATGCCCTGATGGAGCATAACATTCAGCGTCTGCTGGCCTATCACACCCTCGAGAACATCGGCATCATCCTGCTGGGGCTGGGCGCCTTTGTTACCGGCGTGGCAACCCGCAACAGCACGCTGATGGTGCTGGGTTTTATCGGCGGCATGTATCACCTGATTAACCACAGCCTGTTCAAAACCACGCTGTTCCTCGGCGCCGGGGCGGTGTGGTTCCGTACCGGCCATCGCGATATCGAGAAGCTGGGCGGCATCGGTAAAAAAATGCCGTTGATCTCCCTCGCCATGCTGGTAGGACTGATGGCAATGGCGGCCCTGCCGCCGCTGAACGGCTTCGCCGGCGAGTGGGTTATCTACCAGTCCTTCTTCAAAATGAGCACCGGCGACCTGTTTATTGGCCGTCTGCTGGGGCCGCTGCTGGCCGTCGGCCTGGCGATCACCGGCGCACTGGCGGTGATGTGTATGGCGAAAGTCTATGGCGTGACCTTCCTCGGCGCGCCGCGGACGAAAGAGGCGGAAAACGCCACCTGCGCCCCCTGGCTGATGACCCTGAGCGTAATACTGGCGGCGGTCTTCTGCCTCGTTGGCGGCATCGCCGCGCCGTGGCTGCTGCCGCTGGTGAGCGGCGCCTTCCCGGTGCAGGCTCAGGTATCGAGCGTGGTATCGCAGCCGATGATCGCGCTGCTGCTTATCGCCTGCCCGCTGCTGCCGTTCCTGCTGATGATCTTCTTTAAAGGCGATCGCCTGGCGGCGCGCTCGCGCGGCGCGGCGTGGGTCTGCGGTTACGACCACGAGCAGTCGATGGTGGTAACGGCCCACGGCTTTGCCATGCCGGTGAAAGAGGCCTTTGCGCCGTTGCTGAAGCTGCGTCACTGGCTGAACCCGGTGCGTCTGGTGCCGGGCTGGCAATCGGCCTCGGCGCCGGCGCTGCTGCGCGGGATCGCGCTGGTTGAGCTGGCGGTGCTGGTGGTGATTGTCATTTCGCGAGGAGCCTGAGAATGAGTCTGTTAATTGCATTGCTACAGGCGCTGGTGCTGTTTGCCGTCGCGCCGCTGTTGTCCGGGATCGTTCGCGTCGCCCGCGCGCGGCTGCATAACCGCCGTGGACCGGGGGTACTGCAGGAGTATCGCGATATCCTGAAACTGCTGAGCCGCCAGAGCGTGGGCCCTGACGCCTCGGGCTGGGTGTTTCGCCTGACGCCGTACGTCATGGTGGGCGTGATGCTGACCATCGCCACCGCGCTGCCGGTGGTGACGGTGGACTCTCCGCTGCCGGTGCTCGGGGATCTCATCACCCTGATCTACCTGTTCGCCATCGCCCGTTTCTTCTTTGCCATTTCTGGTCTGGACACCGGCAGCCCGTTTACCGCGCTGGGCAGCAGTCGCGAAGCGATGCTCGGCGTGCTGGTGGAGCCGATCCTGCTGCTGGGCCTGTGGGTGGCGGCGCAGGTCGCCGGCTCGACCCATATCAGCACCATCACCGATACCCTTTACCACTGGCCGGCGGCGCGCAGCATTCCACTGATTCTGGCGCTGTGCGCCTGCGCCTTCGCCACCTTTATTGAGATGGGCAAACTGCCGTTCGATCTGGCGGAAGCAGAGCAGGAGCTGCAGGAGGGCCCCCTGTCGGAATACAGCGGCAGCGGCTTTGGCATCCTGAAGTGGGGCATCAGCCTCAAACAGCTGGTGGTGCTGCAGATGTTTGTCGGGGTCTTTTTCCCGTGGGGTCAGATGACCAGCTTCAGCGTCGGCGGCCTGCTATTGGCGCTGGTGGTCGCCATCGTCAAGCTGGTGGTCGGGGTGCTGATTATCGCGTTGTTTGAAAACAGCATGGCGCGTCTGCGTTTTTGTGCCACCTCCCGCGTCACCTGGGCCGGGTTTGGTTTTGCCTTTTTAGCTTTCGTCTCCTTGCTGGTGGCGTGATTAAGAGAGTTTGAGCATGTCTGAAGAAAAAATCGGTCAACACTATCTTGCGGCGCTGCACCAGGCCTTTCCGGGCGTGGTGCTGGACGAAGCCTGGCAGACCAAAGACCAGTTAACTATCACCGTGAAGGTCAACTACCTGCCGGAAGTGGTGGAGTTTCTCTACTACCAGCAGGGTGGCTGGCTGTCGGTGCTGTTCGGCAACGATGAACGTAAGCTCAACGGCCACTACGCGGTCTATTACGTGCTGTCGATGGAGCAGGGCACCAAATGCTGGATCACCGTGCGTGTGGAAGTGGACGCCAACAAACCGGAATACCCGTCGGTGACGCCGCGCGTCCCGGCGGCGGTGTGGGGCGAGCGCGAAGTGCGCGATATGTACGGCCTGGTGCCGGTCGGCCTGCCGGACGAACGTCGTCTGGTGCTACCGGACGACTGGCCGGACGAACTCTATCCGCTGCGCAAAGACAGCATGGACTATCGCCAGCGTCCGGCGCCGACCACCGACGCCGAAACCTACGAGTTCATTAACGAGCTCGGCAGCAAGAAAAACAACGTGGTGCCGATCGGCCCGCTGCACGTCACCTCTGATGAACCTGGCCACTTCCGCCTGTTCGTTGACGGCGAGAACATTATCGATGCCGACTACCGCCTGTTCTACGTCCATCGCGGGATGGAAAAGCTGGCGGAAACCCGCATGGGCTATAACGAAGTGACCTTCCTGTCGGACCGGGTGTGCGGCATCTGCGGCTTCGCCCACAGTACCGCTTACACCACCTCGGTGGAGAACGCGATGGGCATCGTGGTGCCGGAGCGGGCGCAGATGATCCGCGCCATTCTGCTGGAGGTGGAACGCCTGCACTCGCACCTGCTGAACCTCGGTCTGGCCTGCCACTTTACCGGCTTTGACTCCGGCTTTATGCAGTTCTTCCGCGTGCGCGAAACCTCAATGAAGATGGCGGAAATTCTCACCGGCGCGCGTAAAACCTACGGCCTGAACCTGATCGGCGGGATCCGCCGCGACCTGCTGAAAGAGGACATGATCCAGACCCGTCAGCTGGCGCAGCAGATGCGCCGCGACGTGCAGGAACTGGTGGATATGCTGCTCAGCACGCCGAATATGGAACAGCGTACCGTCGGTATTGGCCGTCTGGATCCGGAAATCGCCCGCGACTTTAGTAACGTCGGCCCGATGGTGCGCGCCAGCGGCCACGCCCGCGACACCCGCGCCGACCACCCGTTTGTCGGCTACGGCCTGCTGCCGATGGAAGTCCACAGCGAGCAGGGTTGCGACGTAATATCTCGCCTCAAGGTGCGGATCAACGAGGTTTATACCGCGCTGAATATGATTGATTTCGGTCTCGATAACCTGCCGGGCGGCCCGCTGATGGTGGAAGGGTTCACCTATATTCCGCACCGCTTCGCACTGGGCTTCTCCGAGGCGCCGCGCGGCGACGATATCCACTGGAGCATGACCGGCGACAACCAGAAACTGTACCGCTGGCGCTGCCGGGCGGCGACCTATGCCAACTGGCCGACCCTGCGCTATATGCTGCGCGGCAACACCGTTTCCGATGCGCCGCTGATCATCGGCAGCCTCGACCCGTGCTACTCCTGTACCGACCGCATGACCGTTGTCGACGTACGCAAGAAGAAGAGCAAAGTGGTGCCGTACAAAGAGCTGGAGCGCTACAGCATCGAGCGTAAAAACTCGCCGCTGAAATAAGGAATCGCCATGTTTACCTTTATTAAAAAAGTTATTAAGACCGGCACCGCGACGCACGCCTACCCGCTGGAGCCGATGCCGGTAGACAAAAACTTTCGCGGCAAGCCGGAGCATACGCCGCAGCAGTGTATCGGCTGCGCGGCCTGCGTGAACGCCTGCCCGTCGAACGCCCTGACGGTCGAGACCGATCTGACCACTAAACAGCTGGCGTGGCAGTTTAACCTCGGGCGCTGCATCTTCTGCGGCCGCTGTGAAGAGGTGTGCCCGACGGCGGCGATTAAGCTGTCGCCGGAGTATGAGCTGGCGGTGTGGAAGAAAGAGGATTTCCTCCAGCAGTCGCGCTTCGCTATCTGCCACTGCCGGGAGTGCCAGCGTCCGTTCGCGGTGCAGAAAGAGATCGACTACGCCATCGCGCTGCTCAAGCATAACGGCGATACCCGCGCCGAGCTGCACCGTGAAAGCTTCGAAACCTGCCCGGAATGCAAGCGCCAGAAATGCCTGGTGCCGTCCGATCGTATTGAACTGACCCGCCATATGAGGGAGGCCAGCTGATGAGTACTTTACTTGGCCCGCGCGATGAAAACGGCATTCCCGTGCCGATGACGGTGGATGAATCCATCGCCAGCATGAAGGCCTCGCTGCTGAAGAAAATTAAACGTTCGGCCTACGTCTACCGCGTCGACTGCGGCGGCTGCAACGGTTGCGAAATTGAAATCTTCGCCACCCTTTCGCCGCTGTTCGACGCTGAACGCTTCGGGATCAAGGTGGTGCCTTCGCCGCGCCATGCCGATATCCTGCTGTTTACCGGGGCGGTGACCCGCGCCATGCGCTCCCCGGCGCTGCGCGCCTGGCAGTCGGCGCCGGATCCGAAGATCTGTATCTCCTACGGCGCCTGCGGCAACAGCGGCGGCATCTTCCACGACCTGTACTGTGTCTGGGGCGGTACCGATAAAATCGTACCGGTCGATGTCTATATTCCGGGCTGCCCGCCGACGCCCGCCGCCACCCTGTACGGCTTCGCCATGGCGCTCGGCCTGCTGGAGCAGAAAATCCATGCTCGTCTGCCAGGCGAACTCGACGAACAGCCGACCGAGCTGCTGCATGCCGATATGGTGCAGCCCCTGCGGGTGCGCATCGATCGCGAAGCGCGGCGTCTGGCGGGCTATCGCTATGGCCGGCAGATTGCTGACGACTATATGCGTCTGCTCGGCCAGGGCGACAGCCAGGTGCTGCGCTGGCTGGAGGCGGAGAAAGATCCGCGTCTGACCGAGATCGTCACCCATCTCAACCAGGTGGTCGAGGGGGCGCGTATCCGATGAGCGAGACGGTGGTGTTCAGTCAGCTGAGCCGTAAATTTATTGATGAGAACGACGCCACGCCGGATCAGGCGCAGCAGGTGGTCTATTACAGCCTGGCGATTGGCCACCACCTCGGCGTCATCGACTGTCTTGAGGCGGCGCTGAGCTGCCCGTGGGAGGCGTATCTGGCATGGATCGCCACCCTTGAGGCCGGGAGCGCCGCGCGGCGCAAAATGGAGGGCGTGCCGAAGTATGGCGAAATCGTCATCGACAGCAGCCATGTGGCGATGCTGGCCAACGCCTTTGATAAAGCGCAGTCCGCGCAGACCCCGCAGCAGCAGGCGTGGAGCAAAACCCTGCTCAGCATGCTGCATGATATTCACCAGGAGAGCGCCATCTACCTGATGGTGAGGAGATTACGTGACTGACGTTTTACTCTGTGTTGGCAACAGCATGATGGGCGACGACGGCGCCGGCCCGCTGCTGGCGGAGATGTGCGCGGCGAACCCGGCCGGCCAGTGGGTGGTCATCGACGGCGGCAGCGCGCCGGAAAACGACATCGTGGCGATCCGCGAATTACGCCCCGAACGCCTGCTGATTGTCGATGCCACCGATATGGGCCTCAACCCCGGCGACATTCGCGTCATCGACCCCGACGACATCGCCGAGATGTTTATGATGACCACCCATAACATGCCGCTCAACTATCTGGTCGATCAGTTGAAAGAGGACGTCGGCGAGGTGATTTTCCTCGGCATTCAGCCGGATATCGTCGGTTTTTATTATCCGATGACCCAGCCGGTAAAAGAGGCCGTTGCCCGGGTGTACCAGCAGCTGGCAGACTGGCAGGGCCAGGGCGGCTTTGCCCGGCTGGAGGCTGAAGACGATTAACCCAGCGGCGAACCGGGCTCTCCGCCGGCGCACGACTGACCTGCCGGGAGCCCCGTTCCCGGCGGCGCCAGCTCAAGATTCTCTATCACTAATTTCCCGGGCGACACCGAGACTCTGACCTGCGTGCCGACCGGAAACCCCGCCTGCTCCAGCCAGTCGCCGTTCAGGTTCAGGGCTGCGTGGCGGGTGTAGCGCCGCGTCTCCCGCGTTTTGCGGTCTTCATGGCGTTTTCTGACATATCCCACGGTTAACTGGCGAATGGCCCTGGCTATCCCTCTGGCTGCGGTAGTGTGCTGTGCGCTCATGATGTGCTCCTTGCTGAAGATACCCCTGTAAAAGTACTGGATAAAATACCAGTTATTGTGAACAGGAGGCAAACCAGAAACTGGAATCAGGCTCGAGAAAAAAGCATGTAATAGATGCAACAGAAAGCAGACGCCCGTCCCCCGTTTATCGCGGGGAATGGGCGCGCGTGGGCGAGGACGCTTAGTCGAGATCGGCGCCGTTGCTGGCTATCACCTTCTGGTACCAGAAGAATGACTTTTTACGCTTACGCGCCAGGGTGCCGTTGCCGGCATCGTCGCGATCGACATAGACAAAGCCGTAGCGCTTGCTCATCTCGCCGGTTGACGCCGAGACCAGATCGATGCAGCCCCAGCTGGTGTAGCCCAGCACCGGAATACCGTCGCCGATAGCGTCGCGCATTGCCCTGATGTGCTCGCGCAGGTAGCTGATGCGATAGTCGTCATTGATGTCGCCATTGGCATCGATCTCATCGCGGGCGCCAAGCCCGTTTTCCACCAGGAACAGCGGTTTCTGATAGCGGTCGTACATCATGTTCATGGTGATGCGCAGGCCCAGCGGGTCGATGCCCCAGCCCCATTCGCTGGCCGGGATGTGCGGGTTCTTCAGCGACTTGACGATATTGGCGGCATTGGTGTTGCTGGCGTTCATCTCCGCCGAGGCGCAGCGCGACGCATAGTAGCTAAAGGAGACGAAATCGACGGTGTTTTTGAGGATCTCGTCATCGCCCGGCTGTTTCGCAATCGTGACCCCTTTTTCCCGGAACACCCGCGCGGCCCACACCGGATAGGCGCCGCGCGCCTGGACGTCGATAAAGAACAGATTTTCGCGGTCCTTCTCCAGCGCCATCCACACATCTTCCGGCTTGCAGGAGTAAGGATAGAAATTGCCGCCCGCCAGCATGCAGCCGACCTGATTTTGCGGGTTAATCTCATGAGCGATTTTTGTCGCCAGCGCGCTGGCCACCAGCTCGTGATGCGCGGCCTGGTACTTCACCTGCTCCTGGTTTTCACCCTCTTCAAACACCAGACCGGCGCCGGAGTAGGGGCTGTGCAGCATGATGTTGATTTCATTGAAGGTGAGCCAGTATTTCACCAGACCGTCAAAAGCTTCAAAGCAGGTGCGGGCGTAGTGGCTGAAAAAATCCACCATTTTGCGGTTGCGCCAGGAGCCGTACTCCATCACCAGATGCATCGGCACGTCGAAATGACACAGCGTGACCAGCGGCTCGATACCGTGCTTTTTGCACTCCTCAAATAGTGAGCGGTAGAAGGCGATGCCCTGCGGATTCGGCTGTTGCTCGTCGCCGCGCGGGAACAGTCGGCTCCAGGCGATGGAGGTGCGAAAGACGCTGAACCCCATCTCGGCCATCAGGGCAACATCTTCTTTATAGCGATGGTAAAAATCGATCGCCTCATGGCTGGGGTAAAATTCGTCTTCACGCAGCGTAAAGCGCTTCTCCAGGCCTAATTTTACCGGCAGGCGGTGAGCGCCGTGGGGGAGGGTATCCACGGTGGTCAGCCCCTTACCGCCTTCAAGATAAGCGCCTTCAGACTGGTTGGCGGCCAGTGCGCCGCCCCATAAAAATCCCTGTGGGAAACTCGCCATGCATTACCTCATTATCAATTGTGTGTTCAGGCGTGGGATGCCTGGGCCCGGGCCTGGCGCGCTCTGGCGTCGGCAGCGGCCTGTTCAACGGGAATATCTTCAAAGCCGAGGATCAGCGTCAGGGCAAACGACAGCACCACCGACAGCGCCATCACGCCAAATACCCAGACGATAGTCATCGGATTGGCTGGATCGAAAAACTGCACGCTGGTAAACAGCCCTGGCGCCGCCATTGAATGGCTGGCCAGACCGGCGATTCCTGCCACCGCGCCGCAGATAAAGCCGCTGATTAAGCTGGCGATCAGCGGGCGCTTCAGGCGCACCGCCACGCCGTACAGCGCCGGTTCGGAAATCCCGGCCAGAATCGCCGATGCCGCGGCGGCCAGCGCCGTCTGGCGCAGCTCCGGGTTTTTGGTTTTCCACGCCACCGCCAGCGACGATCCGCCCAGCGACAGGTTGGCGCCGATCTCCGATGGCATCACCATGCCCTCTTTGCCGGTTTCGGCGATGGTCTGAATGATGGTTGGCGTAAAGACGCGGTGCATCCCGGTCATCACCAGCAGTGGCCACAGCCCGCCCATGATCGCCACCGACAGCCAGCCGAGATAGCTGTGGATCGTATACACCAGCGCGGAAATGGCGCTACCGATCCAGATGCCCAGCGGGCCAATCAGCAGGATCGCCAGCGGGGCGGCGATCAGCACGATCAGCATCGGCTTAAGGAAGTTTTTCGTCACCGCCGGGGTAATGCGATCTACCCAGCGCTCGATATACGACAGGCACCAGGTCATCACCAGCGCCGGGATCACCGTGTAGGTGTATTTCACCGCGGTAACCGGAATAAAGGCAAATTCAACGTGTTCGCCCTGGGCGGCTTTGGCCATCAATTCGATAAACCCGGGATGCACCAGCACCCCGGCGATGGCGATAGCCAGCGACATATTGGTTTTGAATTTCACCGCCGCGGAGGCGGCCACCATCAGCGGCAGGAAGAAAAATGCGCCATCGCCGATAAGCGCCAGAAGTGTCAGCGTCGGCGAGCCTTTCGGCAGCGCGCCGCTCATCTCAAGGATCATTGCCAGCAGCTTGACCATCGATCCGCCGATAATCGCCGGGATCAGCGGCGACATGGTGCCGATCAGCGCGTCAAGGATCCCGGCGCCGATGCGTTTCAGGGTTAGCGGCGCTTTGCCCTGCGGCTCAGCCGGGCGCAGGTCGCCAGGCAGCAGATTCACGACCTCGCGGTAGGCCTGGGAAACGGTATTGCCGATGATCACCTGGCATTGGTTATCGCTGCGCACAACGCCGAGTACCCCGGTCAGGCCTTTCAGGGTGGGGCTATCGACCTTTTCGTCGTCTTTGACCACGAAGCGCAGACGGGTCATGCAGTGGGTCACGGCGGCGACGTTATCGACTCCGCCGATTGCCGCGACTATCTGTTGCGCCAGGGCTGCATAATTTTTCGACATCGGATTTTATCCTGTTTATCAATAGGGTACTGATCTGCTACCGCGCCGCATCGCCGGGCGATACCATGTTTATATAGGAAACCGGTTCCACAAAATCATGTTGAGTTTCATTTGATTGCACAAGAAATAAAAAAAGATGATCTCAATTTTGTGATTTTGATCGCGAAGCGTCGCCGTGAGCCGGATCGCGGTGGTGAACAGGGGAATGCTGTAAAAGCGGGAAACGTGCAGTACACTGCCTGCAACTTTTGCAACAGGAAGAATCACATGGCAACGATGCTGGAGGTCGCAAAGCGCGCGGGGGTATCGAAGGCAACCGTTTCGCGGGTACTGTCGGGCAACGGCTATGTCAGTCAGGAGACCAAAGACCGGGTGTTTAAGGCAGTGGCGGAGAGCGGCTATCGGCCTAATCTGCTGGCGCGCAACCTGGCGACCAAAACGACGCAAACCCTGGGCCTGGTGGTGACCAACACCCTGTACCACGGCGTCTATTTCAGCGAGCTGCTGTATCACGTGGCGCGGATGACGGAAGACAAGGGACGACAGCTGATCCTGGCCGACGGCAAGCACAGCGCGCAAGAGGAGCGGGAGGCGATCCAGTACCTGCTGGACCTGCGCTGCGATGCGATCATCATCTACCCGCGCTTTCTCACCGTTGACGAGATGGACGAGATCGTTGAGAACCACTCGCAGCCGATCATGGTGCTTAACCGCCGCCTGCGTCGCCACGCCAGCCACTGTGTCTGGTCCGATCAAAAAGCCTCGGCGATGCGGGTGGTGGAGCGGCTGATTGCGCTTGGCCATCGCGATATCTCCTTTATTACCGGCTCCCTTGACTCACCCACCGGCGTCGAACGCCTTGCCGGCTACAAAGACGCGCTGGCTGGCCATGGCATCGCCCTGAACGAGGCGCTCATCGCGGAGGGGCGCTGGACGCCGGAAACCGGCGCGGCGGCGGTGGAGATCCTGCGTCAGCGCGGGGTGACCTACAGCGCGCTGGTGGCGAGCAATGACAATATGGCGATCGGAGCGATGAAGCAGCTTCACCAGCTGGGCGTTAAGGTTCCGGAGCAGGTCTCGGTGGTGGGGTTTGACGATATTGTGCTGGCGCCGTATATGGTGCCGTCGCTCGCCAGCGTTCGGGTACCGGTGACGGAGATGATTAAAGAGAGCATCAATCGGCTGATATTTATGCTGGATGGTGGGGAATTCAACTTTCAGCAGAGCTTCCCCGGGGCGCTAATTGAGCGTGATTCACTGGTGGCGGGTCCCTGTGCCTGACGTCGTCAGCTGTCATCGTCACTACTGACGATGACAGCAAATGTTCGATTTAATTCTCTTAACTATCAATGACATAAAAACTGGAACGTATTATGCATACTCCGGCGCCTAACCTTCTTACTGCTGGAGAAATGGATGAACCGTTTCATTATCGCCGATGCGAGCAAATGTATCGGCTGTCGCACTTGCGAAGTGGCCTGCGTGGTGTCCCATCAGGAACATCAGGATTGCGCCGCCCTGACGCCTCACACCTTTCAACCGCGTATTCACGTGATCAAAGGGGTCAATGTCTCCACGGCGACCGCCTGCCGTCAGTGTGAAGACGCCCCCTGCGCCAACGTCTGCCCGAACGGCGCCATCAGCCGCGATAAAGGCTTTGTCCATGTGATGCAGGAGCGCTGCATCGGCTGCAAAACCTGCGTTGTTGCCTGCCCGTACGGGGCGATGGAGGTGGTGGTGCGCCCGGTGATCCGCCATAGCGGTGCCGGACTGAACGTCGTGGCGGAAAAAGCCGAAGCCAACAAGTGCGACCTCTGCTTCCACCGCGAGAGCGGCCCGGCCTGCATGGAAGTCTGCCCGACGCACGCCCTGGTGTGCGTTGACCGCAACAAGCTGGAGCAGATGAATATCGAGAAACGTCGCCGTACGGCGCTGGCCTGGTAAGTCGTGGCATGAACGGGGTGCAAATCCGCATTCGCGGTAAAGTGCAGGGGGTGGGGTTCCGCCCCTTTGTCTGGCAGCTGGCCCGGAGGCAGGCCCGCTGCGGCGATGTCTGTAATGACGGTGACGGCGTCCTGGTGCGGCTGGCCGGGGGCGACGATGGTTTTACTGCCGCTCTGGCTGACCACTGCCCGCCGCTGGCGCGTATCGACAGCACCGACTGCACCCCTTATTGCTGGACGGCCACGCCGCAGGATTTCACCATCCGCGAGAGCGGGGCGGGATGCATGCGCACTCAGATCGTGCCCGATGCCGCGACCTGTCCGGCGTGCCTCGCGGAGATGAACGATCCCCGGGCGCGCCGCTACCGCTACCCCTTTATCAACTGCACCCACTGCGGGCCGCGGTTAACCATTATCCGCGCCATGCCCTACGACCGGCCTTTCACCGCAATGGCGCCGTTCCCGCTCTGTTCCCCTTGTGAGGCGGAGTTCCGCGATCCTGCGGATCGCCGTTTTCACGCCCAGCCGGTGGCCTGCCCCGACTGCGGACCGCGGCTGGAATGGCGGGCAGAGGGGGAAACGCTGAACAGCGAGGCGGCGCTGCAGGCGGCCATCACGCGGCTGGCGGCAGGCGACATCGTGGCGATAAAAGGCATCGGCGGCTTTCATCTGGCCTGCGATGCCGGTAATCCCGCTGCCGTTGCCACGCTGCGGGCGAGGAAACACCGTCCGGCGAAACCGCTGGCGGTGATGTTGCCGTCAGCGGCGGGCTTACCCGCCGACGCCGCGGCGCTGATGGGCTCCCCGGCGGCGCCCATCGTACTGATTGCTAAAGCGCAGGTCTCCGGCCTGTGTGACGAGATTGCGCCAGGACTTGCGGAAGTAGGGGTGATGCTGCCGTCTAATCCGCTGCAGCATTTGCTTCTGCAGGCCCTGGCGCGCCCCATCGTCATGACCTCCGGCAACCTTAGCGGCCGTCCGCCGGCGTTAAGTAATGCTCAGGCGCTCAACGACTTAGCCGACATTGCCGACGGCTTTCTCTTGCATAATCGCGACATCCTGCAGCGAATGGATGATTCGCTGGTGCGGTCAAGCGGTGAAATGCTGCGCCGCGCCCGGGGCTACGTTCCGGATGCGCTGCCGCTGCCGCCGGGGCTACGAGACATCCCGCCGCTGCTGGCTCTCGGCGCGGATATGAAAAATACCTTCTGCCTGGCGCGCGGCAGCGAAGCGGTGCTGAGCCAGCACTTTGGCGATCTTGGCGAGGAAGGCGTTGAACAGCAGTGGCGCAGCACCCTGCAGCTGATGCAAAGCATTTACGCGTTTGTGCCGCAGCGGGTGGTGGTTGATGCCCACCCCGGCTATCGCTCAACGCAGTGGGCGGCGTCCCTGTCGCTGCCGGTGGAGACGGTGCTGCATCACCATGCTCATGCCGCGGCGTGCCTGGCCGAGCACCGCTGGCCGCTTGACGGCGGCGACGTTATCGCCCTGACCCTCGACGGCATCGGCATGGGGGAGAACGGCGCGCTGTGGGGAGGGGAGTGCCTGCGGGTTAACTATCGCCAGTGCGAACATCTTGGCGGGTTGCCGGCCGTCGCGCTGCCGGGCGGTGACCTGGCGGCGCGCCAGCCGTGGCGAAATCTGCTGGCTCAGTGCCTGGCCTTTGTCCCTGACTGGCAGGATTATCCGCAGACCGCCCCCCTGCGCCAGCGCAACTGGCCGCTGCTGGCGCAGGCCATCGATCGCGGCATTAACGCGCCGCGCGCCTCGTCCTGCGGACGGCTGTTTGATGCCGTCGCCTGTGCGCTGGATTGTGCGCCGGAGAGCCTGAGCTATGAAGGCGAAGCAGCCTGTCGGCTGGAGGCGCTGGCCGCCAGCTGCCCCGGCGTCAGCCACCCGGTTACGCTGCCGTGGCGCGACGACGTGCTGGACTTAGCAACCTTCTGGCGACAGTGGCTGAACTGGCAGGCGACCCCGGCGCAGAAAGCCTGGGCCTTCCATGACGCCCTGGCCTGTGGGCTGGCGGCGATGGCCCGCGACTGCGCCACTGCCCGCGGTATCGAGACGATGGTCTGCAGCGGCGGGGTGCTGCATAACCGCTTGCTGGCGGCGCGATTGACCTTTTATCTGGCGGATTTTACTCTGCTGTTTGCGCAGCAGTTGCCGGCCGGCGACGGCGCAATCGCATATGGTCAGGCGGTGATCGCCGCCGCCCGCGGGCAGGCTCAAGGAACACAACAATGATAATGACAGTTTTACGCCAGCAGCCGCGCGCTGCGGGACTGGTGTTGGGGTTGATCGCGGCGAACTTACTGGCCTGGTGCTGGGCGCTGCAGGCCTTTGGCGACAGCGGCGCGCTGATGGCCGCCAGCCTTCTGGCCTGGGGCTACGGTCTGCGCCACGCGGTGGATGCCGACCACATCGCGGCGATTGATAACGTGACCCGGAAGATGATGCAGCAGGGGCGGCGGCCTTTCGCCGTCGGGGCCTGGTTCTCGCTGGGCCACTCATCGATTGTGGTATTGGCCTCGGCGGCGATTGCCGCGACCGCCACGGCCTTCAGCGCGCAGATGAGCTGGCTGCATGACACCGGTAGCGTCATCGGCACCGCCGTGTCGGCCCTGTTTTTACTGGCGATGGCTTTTATCAACCTGGTGATTTTACGCAGCGTGTGGCGCAGCTTTCGGGCGTGGAAGCGCGGTGAGAAAGTGAGCGACGAAATCGTCAGCGGCGGCGGGGTGATGAGCTGGCTGTTTGGCAAAACCTTCCGTCTGGTCAGCCGCAGCTGGCAGATGTACCTGGTCGGCTTCCTGTTCGGCCTCGGTTTTGACACCGCTACCGAAATCGGCGTGCTGGGTATCTCCGCCGCCGGCGCGTCGAGCGGGATTTCCGTCTGGTCGATTATGGTCTTCCCGGCGCTGTTCGCCAGTGGTATGGCGCTGGTGGATACCCTCGATAACGTGCTGATGGTCGGCGCCTACGGCTGGGCGTTCAGCAAACCGCAGCGCAAGCTTTATTACAATATGACCATCACCGGCACCTCGGTGGTGGTGGCGCTGTTTATCGGCGGCCTGGAAGCGCTGGGCCTGCTAATGGATAAGTTTGCGCTCAGTGGCGGGATATGGCGCTGGGTGGGGATGTTAAACGATAACCTTGGCGATGCCGGATTTGTGGTGGTCGGGTTGTTTGTCGCCTGTTGGGCGCTGTCGGTGCTTAACTACCGCTGGCGCGGCTACGACAATCTGGCGCGTTAACCTGGAGATTTTCCCGGCTTGCGCTGTGCTAAGCCGGGCTACCAGGACAATACCGTAGCCCGGCTAAGGCGTTTACGCCGCAAGCCGGGAAAACCATCAACTCACCAGTTGCTTGAGCAGCGCAAAGGCTTCTTTCATCTTGTCTTCGCTGACCACAAAGGCACGCAGTTGATTCTCTGCATCCAGGCCTTTCGCCACCAGCCCTTCTTTGGCGGCCACGATATTCCACGTCAGATCGTCGCGGCGGGTGTCGCCGGCCAGATGCAGCGGCAGATCCGGGGTTTTCACTTTCACCAACATTGGCGGCAGCTTGAGTTCCCCCGCCTGCGCCAGCAGGTTTTTACTCAGGCACATGGCGCTGAGTAAAATCGGCTGCAGGAACGGCAGTACCGTACCGTTGATTTCCGCACAGTCGCCGAGCGCATAAATCGCCGGGTCGCTGGTTTGCAGTTGGTTATTGACCTCCACGCCGCGGTTAATCTGCAATCCGGCATGGCGCGCCAGCGACGTTTCCGGGCGCAGGCCGGCGGCGGCCACCACCGCATCGACGGTTATCGCGCGCTGGCGGTCGAGACTGACGCGAATGCCGTCGGCGGTTTGCTCTAACCCCTCAAGCTGCGCCTTGAGCATCAGATGTACGCCCATCTCGGTAAGCCGATGCTGCAGGCGGCTACTGGCCTCCGGCGGCATCAGCGCCGCCAGCACGCTGGCTGAGTTATCGACTACCGTTACCGCTTTACCGGCGCGGCAGAAATCCATCGCCAGTTCGCAGCCAATCAGGCCGCCGCCGACGATCAGCACGCGCTTCGCGTCGTGCAGCTGGCTCTGCGCCGCGCCGTATTCGCGCTGGCTGTTCAGCGTCAGCATCAGCTCGCGTCCCGGTACCGGGGGGATAAACGGCGTCGCCCCGGTGGCCAGCACCAGTTTGTCATAGCGCCACTGGTTATCCTGGCTCTTCACTAACCGTTTTTCGGCGTCGATATCGCTCACCCAGGTATGGGGAAACAGACGCAGATTATACTGCTCGGCGAACTCGCCGGCGCTTTGCAGGGTCAGATCGTCGGCCTTCTGCCCGCGGCTGATGACATGGCTGAGGTCGGGTTTGTTGTATTCATCCATGCTATCGGCGGCGATTAAGGTCAGCGGGATTTGCGCATCCTGCTTACGAATATTTTTCACCAGCTGTCGGGCCGCGAAGCCCGAGCCGATGATGACGATGCCATCACTCATTTTGCCTCCGTCGCCAGTACGTCAAAGACATCTTTGCCAAGAGAACACTCAGGGCAGAGGAAATTGTCCGGCACTTCACTCCACGGCGTACCCGGCTGGACATCCTGGTTAGGTTCGCCTTTCGCCGGGTCATAGACCCACTGGCACACGCTGCACTGCATCATGGGACCGAGGTCAGCGGCCGCGGCGGCGGCACAGGCACAGTCCTGTTGTTCCGGCGTTGTCGCTGCTTCAGCAACCGGCAGCGGAGAGAGGGCCCACTGGCGGGCGATGTCGCGTCCGTGTTGGCGGCACAATTCCAGCGCGTCGATATCCGGGCGCCATTTGGCTTTCAGGCTCAGCGACATCTCAAAGCCGGCATCCTGCAGGCGGGTGGAGAGGCGGTCTACCGCGCCGCCGCTCCAGCCGTGCGAGCCAAAGGCGCTGGCGCGTTTATTGCGAAAACGCAGCCCGGTCATCTCTTCCACCAACCCGGCGATTTTCGGCATCATCACGTTGTTCATGGTGGAGGTGCCCACCAGTACGCCTTTCGAGCGGAAAACATTGGTGAGAATGTCGTTTTTGTCGCTGCGGGCGACGTTGAAGATTTTTACCGCTACCCGCGGGTCGACTTCAGTGATCCCCTGAGCGATAGCATCCGCCATCATACGGGTGTTGTTGGACATGGTGTCGTAGAAAATCGTGATGCGATCTTCCTGATAATCCGCCGCCCACTCGAGGTATTTCTCGACGATTTGCGTCGGGTTATCGCGCCAGACCACGCCGTGGGAGGTGGCAATCATCTCCACCGGCAGGTTGAAGCCGAGGATTTCAGTAATTTTCGGCGTCACCAGGCGGCTGAAGGGCGTCAGGATGTTGGCGTAGTAGCGTTGGCACTGTTCGTACAGTTCAATCTGGTCCACTTCATCGTTGAACAGGTGTTCGTCGCAGTAGTGCTGGCCGAAGGCGTCGTTGCTGAACAGCACCGCGTCGCCGGTCAGGTAGGTCATCATGCTGTCAGGCCAGTGCAGCATCGGCGTTTCCACGAAGATCAGCTGTTTACCATTACCGATATCGAGAGTATCGCCGGTTTTCACCACGTGGAAGTTCCACTCCGGATGATGATGGTGGCCGTTGATCGAGTCGATGGCGTTGGCGGTGCAGTAAATCGGCGTATCCGGGATCTGCATCATCAGCTCAGTCAGCGCGCCGGCATGGTCCTCTTCGGCGTGGTTAATGACGATATAGTCGAGGTCGGCCAGATCGATTTCGCTGCGCAGGTTCTGCACGAACTCGCGGCTGAATTTATGATCGACGGTATCAATCAGCACGTTTTTCTCTTCGCGGATGAGATAGCTGTTGTAGCTGCTGCCGCGCAGCGTTTTATATTCGGTGCCGTGGAAATCACGCACTTCCCAGTCACGTTGGCCAACCCAAAGAATGTTATTTTTAACCGCAATAGACATAGCAACCTCAATCAATACAGTGTGTTTAAACTCAGTTGACTGGCTTATATCAAGTTGCATGCCAACTTTTTAATTCATTGATAATTAGCTATTTTTAATTTTTTCTGATTTTGGTTGCTGTCAAAATGACAATAGCTAAAATAGTCGATATGACAATGCGTGTTGTCAAAATGACAATGGAGCGGCAATGAGTTTTTCCGTCGACGAGCTGGCGAGAATCGCCATTGATTTACAAAGCGATATTGGTCACACCGACCGCTTTTCGCGCCTGATTACTACCCTGCGGCAGATCCTCGGCTGCGATGCCTCGGCGCTGCTGCGCTATGAGGCGCATCAGTTTGTGCCGCTGGCGATCGATGGCCTGGCGCAGGATGTGCTTGGTCGGCGCTTTGCCCTGGAAGGACACCCGCGGCTTGAGGCGATTGCGCGTGCCGGGGATGTGGTGCGCTTCCCGGCGGATAGCGACTTGCCCGACCCCTATGACGGGCTGATCCCCGGTCATGAGAGCCTGAAGGTTCACGCCTGCGTTGGCCTGCCGCTGTTTGCCGGGCAGACGCTGATTGGCGCGCTGACCCTTGATGGTATGGATGCCGACCGTTTCGATAGCTTCAGCGATGAAGAGCTGCGGCTGATTGCCGCGCTGGTGGCCGGCGCGCTGAACAACGCGCTGCTCATCGCCCGCCTTGAGGCGCAAAACGTGTTGCCGGCGCAGCCGGTCAATTATGCGCAACCTGAGCGCCAGGAAATTATCGGCCTGTCAGCGCCCATGCTGCAGCTGAAAAAAGAGATCGATATCGTCGCCGCCTCGGACCTAAACGTACTGATCAGCGGCGAAACCGGCACCGGGAAAGAGCTGGTGGCGAAGGCGGTGCATCAGGGCTCTCCGCGAGCCGCCAATCCGCTGGTCTATCTCAACTGCGCGGCGCTGCCGGAAAGCGTGGCGGAGAGCGAGCTGTTTGGCCATGTGAAAGGGGCGTTTACCGGGGCTATCAGCAACCGCAGCGGTAAATTTGAGATGGCTGATAACGGCACCCTGTTCCTTGATGAAATTGGCGAACTGTCGCTGGCGTTGCAGGCGAAGCTGCTGCGCGTGCTGCAGTATGGCGATATTCAGCGCGTCGGCGATGACCGCAGTCTGCGGGTCGATGTGCGGGTGCTGGCGGCGACGAACCGCGATCTACGCCAGGAGGTGGTGGAAGGGCGCTTTCGCGCCGACCTGTACCATCGGCTGAGCATCTTCCCGCTGTCGGTTCCGGCGCTACGCGAGCGGGACAGCGATGTGGTGCTGCTGGCGGGCTATTTCTGTGAGCAGTGCCGCCTGCGGATGGGGCTGGCGCGGGTGATACTCAGCGAAGCGGCGCGAAACAGGCTGCAGCAGTGGTCCTGGCCGGGCAACGTGCGCGAACTGGAGCATGCTATTCACCGGGCGGTGGTGCTGGCGCGGGCCACCCAGGCCGGTGATGAAGTGGTGCTGGAGCCGCAGCATTTCCAGTTTGCGGTGACGGCGCCGATGTTACCGACTGAGACGGCGGCAGCAGTACCTGCGATGGAGAAGGTCAATCTGCGCGAGGCGACCGACTCTTTTCAGCGGGAAGCGATTAGCCGCGCGCTGGAGGCGAACCAGCGCAACTGGGCGGCGACCGCCCGTGCGCTGGAGCTGGACGTCGCCAACCTGCATCGGCTGGCGAAACGTCTGGGGCTTAAAGGATCCCTGCCTGGTAAAAATTCTGCAGGTTGATGGCGCCGACCAGTTGGCCGTTTTCATCCACCACCGGCGCGGCGCTGATTTTGTGTTTCATCAGCCGCTCTTTGGCTTCCACCGCGCGGCTTTCCGCCTGCAGCGTCACGCCGTTGCGGGTCATCGCCTGAGTCACGCCATCGTTGAGCGTACCGCCAGCAACCAGCCAGCGGCGCAGGTCGCCGTCGGTGAAAACGCCCTGCACGCGGTTGGTTTCATCGCATACCGCCACCAGGCCGAGCCCGGTTCGGCTGAGTTCAAGCATGGCGTCCATGACGTTGGCCCCGGCATCGACCCGCGGCACTTCTTCGTCGCGGCGCATCAGGTGATGCACCTTATTCAGCAGACGCGCGCCGAGGGCGCCCGCCGGATGGGAACGGGCGAAATCTTCTTCATTGAAACCGCGCGCCTGCATCACCGCCATCGCCAGCGCGTCGCCCAGCATCAGGGTGTTAACGGTGCTGGAGGTCGGCGCCAGATGCATCGGACAGGCTTCGCGCTCCACGGCGATATCCAGCACCGCTTTCGCCGCCAGCGCCAGCGGCGAGGTGGATTTGCCGGTCATCGCCAGCAGAGGAATGGATTTCTCTTCCAGCCGCGGCACGATGAGATCCAGCTCTTTTGCGCTACCGGAGTAGGAGATAAACAGCATCACGTCGCGGCTATCGAGCATACCGAGATCGCCGTGCAGGGCTTCCGCCGGATGGACGAAAAAGGCCGGGGTGCCGGTGCTGGCGAAGGTTGCCGCCAGCTTTTTACCGATGTGGCCGGATTTACCGATACCGGAGACAATCAGTTTGCCCTCGCAGTGGATGATGGTTTCCGCCGCGCGGATGAAGTCGTCGCCCAGGCGTTCCGGCAGGCGGCTCGCCTCCTGCAGCTCAAGCATCAGGGTCTGGCGTCCGGCCTCTAACAAAAAGTTACTCATGATGTTCTCCAGTAATAATGACTTCAATACCTTTGGCTTCCAGCGCCCGCTGGAATTCAGGGTCAATATCGGCATCGGTAATCAATTTATCCACGCGTTCAAGGCCGCAGACAATGTTGGGACTTTTACGGCCAAACTTGGATGAGTCGGCCATCAGGATCACTTCGCGGGCGGCGTTACACATCGCCTTACTGACGGTATAGACCTCGTTAAAGGTGGTGACGCCCGCCACCAGA
The DNA here is from genome assembly GCF_001807705.1 of Klebsiella sp. HMSC25G12. Taxonomy (NCBI): domain Bacteria; kingdom Pseudomonadati; phylum Pseudomonadota; class Gammaproteobacteria; order Enterobacterales; family Enterobacteriaceae; genus Klebsiella; species Klebsiella sp. HMSC25G12. The sequence continues at coordinate 219,318 of NZ_KV789926.1, forward strand.
TCAATGCCGTCGGTGCCCATAAACAGCTTGTCGAAGCTGAATTGTTCGAATGCGTTTTCCGCCAGCTGGCCGTGGAATGAAGCCGATTTTTTACGGAAGGTGCCACCCGGCATCAGGATGGTCTGCTCGTTATCGAACTCGGAAAGGGCGTTGACGATATGCAGGCTGTTGGTCATCACCGTGATGTTATTGAAGCGGCTCAGCAGCGGCACCATCTGCAGCACGGTGCTGCCGGCGTCGAGGATGATTGAATCGCCATCGTGGATGTAGCGCACGGCGGCCTCGGCAATCTGCGCTTTCTTGTGGGTGTTGATCAGCGTCTTGTGGTCGATAGGCGGGTCGGCCTCGTCTTTATTCAACACTACGCCGCCGTAGGTGCGGATGACGGTCCCGGCATTCTCCAGAATCACCAGATCCTTGCGGATAGTGGTGCCGGTGGTGTCGAAGTGTTGCGCCAGCTCTTCGACCGAGCATTTGCCCTGCGATTGCAGGTGCTCGAGAATGGCTGCCTGGCGCTGACGTGGTTTCATAGGCGTTGTATCCTGCGTTTAAGTTTCGAAGTGATAATTTCGCAAGATATTAACTTTCACAACGAAATTATGCATGTTTCGGATTAAGCGCTAATGATAGTGCATTCTGACAGAGCGGATCATTGGGAAAGATCACATCAGGCTGCAATTCCTTGAGATGTTTACCGCTAAGCGTGGGGATTTTTTGCGGGCTGGCGAAGACGGTGAGACCCTTCATCAACAGCGTATCGCAAATACGATCGTTTTCATCGACGGCGATAGCGACAATCGCGCGTGGTTTAAAGCGCCCGGAGGAACGGCCGACGCCAACGCGGCCCTGCTGGCAAAGGCTATCAAAAGCGCGATTGAAGCGGCGAATTTGCCAGCCGCCGAAAGCCAGCTGAGTCAGCCAGGCGATAGCGGCGACGGTGATTAATGTGGTAACCATAATGTCTCCTGAAGGTGGGGTACCGGGTAAAACCCGGGTACCGTTTTTTGTCGGGTGGCGGCTAGCGCCTGACCCGACCGACATTTTTGTAGCCCGGATAAGCGCAGCGCCATCCGGGAACCTTTTAAAACATCACCTGGCCGCCGGTAACGTTAATTGACTGCCCGGTGCAGTACGACGCCTGCGGGCTGGCGTAAAACATCAACACGTTCAGCACATCCTGGTAATCGCAGCCGCGTTTCAACGGCACCTTATCGATGTAGTACTGCTCGACTTCGCTCTCATCAATGCCGAGCTTGGTGGCATACTGCGGCAGCAGCGACTGGAACATCGGCGATTTCAACAGATTGCCGAGCATCAGCGAATGGACGGTAATACCGTACTCCGCCAGATCCAGCGCCAGCGACTGGGTCAGCCCGACGCCGCCGAACTTCGCCGCGCTGTAGCCGGAGTTGTGCTTACTGCCCACTTTGCCGGACTTCGAGTTGATCTGAATGATGCGACCTTTAATGCCATCGCGGATCATCAGCCGCGAGAACTCGCGGGCGCAGAGGAAATAGCCCACCAGGTTCACCTGCAGCGAGCGGTCGAAATCCCCCAGCGCGAAGTCGCTAATAAACGCCGCTTTGGCAATCCCGGCGCTGTACACTAGCAGATCGACGCGCGTGAAAATCTCATCCACCCCGTGAGCCAGGGCAGTGACGCTGGCTTCGCTGGTGGCGTCGGCGCCGAAGCCGTATGCCGTGCCTTCGCCATATTCAGCGTTGATCTCCTGGGCGACGCGGCTGGCTTTTTCACTTTGAATATCGACCACCGCCACGCGGTACCCCTCGGCGGCCAGACCGCGGCACAGAAACTCTCCTAAGGTTTGTCCGCCACCAATGACAACAGCAACCTGATTCATCTTTCTCTCCTTCTAAGCAACAAATTTCAGTACGCAGCCGGTCGCGATAGCATCCGGCACCGGGCCGGCGACGTGAACGGTTCCGGGAAACTCCGCTTCACGATGGCCGTCGAAGCGCAGGGTGATGTGGCCCAGCTCGCGCAGGTTTTGTTCGGCGACCTCGCCGACGGCGGTCACCGGATAACGCCTGTCGCCGAGCTGCAGCTCTGCGCCCGGCGTCAGGGGGCCGGCAAGCTCGCCGTGGTTGTGAATAAAGCAATACTCTTCGATATCCGCCGGGGCGCCCTCGCGGAAGGTGATCAGCATCTGCTCTTCCAGCGCCATCGTCGCGCAGGCGCCGATGCGGGTAATGGTGGTGTGGTAAATGACGGTCATCTTCAGGAACCTCTTACTGGTAAATAAATCCGGAAACGAACCACGCGATCAGCACGGTTGGCGCGCCGGTGAGGAAGCGGCTGACCAGCACCGACGGCACGCCGACGCGCACGGTATCCTGACGGGCCTCGGCCAGCGACAGGCCTACCGGGATAAAATCGCAGGCGGCCTGGGCGTTAATGGCAAACAGCGCGGGCAGGGCGAGGTGCGGTGGAATGTTGCCAAGGCCGATCTGGACGCCGATCAGCACGCCGATGACCTGGGCGATAACGGCGCCGGGGCCGAGAAACGGCGACAGCAGCGGGAAGGAGCAGATCAGCGCCAGGGTCACCAGCCCCAGCGGATGGCTGGCAAGCGGCGCCAGGCCATGGGCAATCCAGTCGCCGATGCCGGAGGCCATGATGATGCCGATCAGCGCCGAGACGAAGGCCATAAACGGCAGAATGGTTTTCAGCACCGTGTCGATGGTGTCGCGTCCGGCCTGGAACAGCACCGCCACCACCGATCCCATCCCCATCCCGACCTTAGCCAGCAGGCCGTCGCTCTGTTCGGTGATCTTTTTGCTGGCGTCATAATCGCGGCCCGCGGCAGGGAGTGGTTGCGCTGCCGTCTCGCCGCTATCTTCCAGCAGTTTGATGTTCTCTTCTTTTACTCCGGAGACGTAAATATCTTCGACGATATACTGCGCCAGCGGCCCGGATTTACCGGTGGCGTGGATGTTGATGGTCGGAATACGGCGCTTCGGGTAGAGGCCGCAGCGCAGGGTGCCGCCGCAGTCAATAATGGCGATGCCAATTTCGCTTTCCGCCGGTTCACCCTCTTTAAATCCATCAACCGCCTGCCAGCCGGTCAGGCTGGCGATGCGGTCAACGATCGCCGGTCGGGTGCCGGCGGTGATATAGACGATCTTTTTGCCCTCGACGACGTCGAGCTCAAGCGGGCCGCCCCAGCCGCCGGTGCCTTTCTCAATACGAATGCGGGTCATGATGTCGCTCCTGACAGATGCACTTTCCGGGCAAGCTGAATCGCCATTTTTTTCTCGAAAATAGAGGTGGTCAGGTCGGTGACCCAGCCGCGGAAGAAGTTGGTCACCAGCCCAACCAGCAGATAGCTCACCGCCAGGGGACCAAGCGGCAGGCCAAGCGTGGTGAGGCCGTTGGCGATGCCGAGATAAACAAACAGCTCGCCGGGGTTGATATGTGGAAAGAGACCGTTCATCGAGTGGCAGCTATAGGACGCCGCCGCGTAATAGCTGGGCTTGTACTTCTCTGGCATAAAGCGGCCGAGACTTAAGGTCATTGGGTTACAAAAAACGAAGGTGCCGATGCAGGGCAACAGCAGATAGCGGGAGATCGGATTTCCGGCGCAGCGCTGCGCCAGTTTTTCGATCCGCTGCTGGCCGATAAAGTTGATCAGCGCGTTCATGATCACCAGCAGGCTGATCAGTAAGGGGAGGATCCCGGTCACCATGCCGGTAAATACCTCGCCGCCTTTCTGAAACAGGCCGATAAACCACTCCGCGCCGTGGGTAACGACGTCAATCATTGTTCTCTCCTTCAGCGTGTTATTTTTCTTGCTAACTGCAGGCTGATTTTAATCATTTTGAAAGGTTTTAAAGTGTTAAATAGATCGCAAAATGAAAGATAAATATTTTATTTTGAAAGTTTAAGGGCGAAAGGATGAAATGATGAGGCGCATGACAGCATGCCGGGAAGGGGTCGGTGAAGGACTATTTTGTCTACAAACGGATTGTCGCTTTCTTGTTGGTCGTCGCATGCTTTACCATAATTATCCCTTGCTGAATTTGTTAAACGGAATTCCCATGTTGAAGCGTCGCTATCTGGCTTTACTTCCCCTTTGTGTGCTCCTCGCTGCCTGCAGCAGCAAACCCAAGACCCCCGCGGAAACGGAGATGGCGAGTGGAACCGGCGGCTTTTTGCTGGAACCGCAGCATAACGTGATGCAGATGGGCGGCGACTTCGCCAACAATCCGGCGGCGGCGCAGTTCATCGATAAGATGGTGGCGAAGCACGGCTTCGACAGACAGCAGCTGCAGGAGATCCTGTCGCAGGCTAAGCGCCTGGATTACGTCCTGCGGCTGATGGATCGTCAGGCGCCGACCGGCCTGCCGCCGACCGGGCCGACCGGCGCCTGGCTGCGCTACAAGAAACAGTTTATTACCCCGGATAATGTGCAGAACGGCGTGGTGTTCTGGAACCAGTATCAGGATGCGCTGAACCGCGCTTATCAGGTTTATGGCGTGCCGCCGGAAATCATCGTCGGCATTATCGGCGTGGAGACTCGCTGGGGTCGGGTGATGGGCAAAACCCGCATCCTTGATGCGCTGGCGACCTTGTCATTTAGCTACCCGCGCCGCGCCGAATACTTCTCTTCGGAGCTGGAAACCTTCCTGTTAATGGCGCGCAGCGAAAGCGACGACCCGCTGGATCTGAAAGGCTCTTTCGCTGGGGCGATGGGTTACGGCCAGTTTATGCCGTCCTCCTATAAGCAGTATGCGGTCGATTTTAACGGTGACGGCCATATCAACCTGTGGGACCCGGTGGATGCCATCGGCAGCGTGGCCAACTACTTCAAACAGCATGGCTGGGTGAGCGGCGATCTGGTGGCGGTGCAGGCGCTGGGCCAGGCGCCGGGGCTGGAGAATGGTTTCAAAACCAAATACAGCGTGTCGCAGCTGGCGGCGGCGGGGCTAACCCCAACCCAGCCGCTGGGTAACCATCAGCAGGCCAGTCTGCTACGGCTGGATGTCGGCACCGGCTATGAGTACTGGTACGGGCTGCCGAACTTCTACACCATCACCCGCTATAACCACAGCACCCACTACGCGATGGCCGTCTGGCAACTGGGCCTGGCGGTTTCGCAGGCCCGCGGCGGGTACTGATTTTCATCCGGCTGACAGATTCCGCGCCTCCCCGGATAGCGGCGCGTAGCGCCTTATCCGGGCTACGGTCTGGTATCCGGTTGGTAGCCCCGGTAAGCGCAGCGCGACCAGGGGAGAGTTCAATGACAGCTTGTCACCCATCGGCAACACAGCGGCTACGTTACACGCCGTCATCCGCACGTTGGCGGCGGAGTTTGCCAGCACCTTATCCGGGCTACGGTCTGGTATCCGGTTGGTAGCCCCGGTAAGCGCAGCGCGACCAGGGGAGAGTTCAATGACAGCTTGTCACCCATCGGCAACACAGCGGCTACGTTACACGCCGTCATCCGCACGTTGGCGGCGGAGTTCGCCAGCGCCTTATCCGGGCTACGATGCGGTATCCGGTTGCTAGCCCCGGTAAGCGCAGCGCGACCGGGGGATGACGCCGGGGAGGCCGCGCTTAACCTCTCGTTTTTTCCCGCCCGCATGCCTCTTGTTGACCTTTGTTACATTTCTGCCCACTGACACTGATTTACATTCTTTTTTCGCTTCTGTATTGTTATGTTATAACATTAAAAGAGGTGAAATATGTTCACATCAGTTTTTATGGCCTCCGGCGCGACGCGCGCGACCATCGCAGGCGTGCTGCTGGTGGCGCTATGGTTAGCGACCTGGTGGGCGGTGGCGCTGCCATGATTGAGCTGGAGCAACTGGTCGCTGGCTATGACGGGGTGGCGATCACCCCACCGTTGAGCGGGATGATATGCCCCGGCAGCCTGACAGCAATCGTTGGCCTCAATGGCTGCGGAAAATCAACGCTGCTGAAAACGCTCGCCGGGTTTCTACCACCGGTCAGTGGCCGCCTGCGCTGGCAGGGGAAACGGCCGGTGATTGGCTGGCTGGCGCAGCGCCATGCCCTCGAGTCGCAGTTTCCTCTCAACGTGCAGGATGTGGTGAGTCAGGGCGCATGGCCCGGCGTGTCGCTGCTACGCGGTCTGGGCGGCGATACCCGGCGACGTATCAGCGCGGTGCTGGAGCGGGTCGGGCTGGCGGGTCTGGCGAAATCGCCGATTGAGGCGCTCTCCGGCGGCCAGTTTCAGCGCATGTTGTTTGCCCGGGTGATGGTGCAGCAGGCGCCGCTGGTGATGCTCGACGAGCCCTTCACCGGCATCGACGAAGCGACCTGCCGGGAACTGATGGAATTGATCCTCGAGATGCATCAGCAGGGGCAGACCATCCTGGCGGTGCTGCATGATAACCAGCGGGTGGCCGACTTTTTCCCCGAGACGCTGCTGCTGACTTCCCAACGCGCCTGCTGGGGCGTCACCCGGGCGGTACTTCCGGCTTTCAGTCATGCGAGGTCGGCATGATCTGGCACACCTTCTTTCAGCCTTTTATTGAATTTGGTTTTATGCGCCGGGCGCTGGTGGTGTGTCTGGCGCTGTCGCTGAGCACCACCATGCTGGGCGTCTTCCTGCTGCTGCGGCGTATGAGCCTGATGGGCGATGCGCTGTCGCACGCCATTCTCCCCGGGGTGGCGGTGGGGTATCTGCTGAGCGGCATGTCGCTGCTGGCCATGACCCTGGGCGGCTTCATCGCCGGCATCGTGGTGGCGCTGGTGGCCGGGTGGGTGAGCCGGCGGACACCGTTAAAAGAGGACGCCAGCTTTGCCGGATTTTATCTGGGATCGCTGGCCCTGGGCGTCACCCTGGTGTCGCTGCGCGGCTCCAGCGTCGACCTCCTGCATCTGTTATTTGGCTCTATTCTGGCGGTCGATCGTGACGCGGCGCTGTTTGTCAGCGGCGTCGCCAACCTGACGCTGCTGTGCATTGCGCTGTGCTATCGCGGTCTGGTCAGCGAGGCGTTCGACAGCGCCTGGCTGCAGGTGAACCACCCCCGCCTTCCCGCGCTGCTGCATGGACTGTTTCTGGCGCTGCTGGTGCTTAATCTGGTGGCGGGGTTTCAGGTGCTCGGCACGCTGATGGCGGTAGGGGTGATGATGCTTCCGGCGGTTGCCGCGCGCTGCTGGGCGCGAACGCTGCCGGGCATTCTGCTGCTGGCGGCGCTCTCCGGCGCACTCTGCGCCTGGCTGGGATTAAGTCTCTCCTGGGCGGCCAGTCTTCCCGCCGGGCCCGCCATCGTGCTGACCGCCAGCGCGCTGTTTTTTATTTCGCTGTTTTTTGGCACGCATAGCCGGCTGCTGATCGGCTGGCGCAAATTGATGGGGTAAGGAAATGATGAAACGTAGTGCAATGGTTGTGGCGCTGGCTTTGGGGCTGATGGCGCAGGGGGCGATGGCAAAAACTCTGAACGTGGTAAGCAGTTTTTCGGTGCTGGGTGATATGGTGCAGCAGGTCGGCGGCGAGCATGTCCATGTCGATACGCTGGTCGGCCCGGACGGCGATCCACACACCTTCGAGCCCTCGCCGAAAGATAGTGCGCTGCTCAGCAAGGCCGACGTGGTGGTGGTCAACGGCCTGGGGCTGGAAGGGTGGCTGGATCGTCTGATTAAGGCCTCTGGTTTTAAGGGCGAGCTGGTGGTGGCCTCGAAAGGCGTCAAGACCCATACCCTTGATGAGGATGGCAAAACGGTGACCGATCCCCACGCCTGGAACAGCGCGGCGAACGGTGCGTTGTATGCGCAGAATATCCTCGATGGTCTGGTGAAAGCCGACCCGGAAGATAAAGCGGCGTTGACCAGCAGCGGCAAGCGCTATATCGAGCAGTTGACGAATATCGACGGCTGGGCGAAAGCGCAGTTCAGCGCCATTCCGCTGGCAAAGCGCAAGGTCCTGACCAGCCATGACGCCTTCGGCTATTTTGGCCGCGCTTACAATGTGACATTCCTCGCGCCACAGGGGCTCTCTTCAGAGAGCGAGGCCAGCGCGGCGCAGGTGGCGGCGCTGATTAAGCAAATCAAAGCCGATGGCGTCCATACCTGGTTTATGGAGAACCAGCTTGACCCGCGGCTGGTGAAGCAAATCGCCAGCGCGACAGGCGCCCAGCCGGGGGGCGAACTCTATCCGGAGGCGCTCTCCGCACCGGGTGGCGTCGCGGATAGCTATGTGAAAATGATGCGTCATAACGTGGCGCTGATCGCCGCCAGCATGAAGTAATCGTGCGATTTATCATCCCGGCGTCGCCGGGATGATTCATTTTGGATGTCCCCTCGTAAATTCCACACCTCGTCCCCATATCTCTGTGGAAAGTGCTATCTTTGATGGCCTCTTTATCCAGACCAAAGCGGGGCGATAATGACCGATTCAGAATTAATGCAGCTAAGCGAGAAGGTGGGCCGGGCGCTGAAGGCGCGCGGTGCGACGGTGACCACGGCGGAATCCTGCACCGGCGGCTGGATAGCGAAAGCGATCACCGATATTGCCGGCAGCTCAGCGTGGTTTGAACGCGGCTTTGTGACCTACAGCAACGAAGCCAAATCGCAAATGATCGGCGTCAGCGAAGCGACGCTGCGGGACAACGGCGCAGTGAGCGAACCGGTGGTGGTCGAGATGGCGATCGGCGCACTGCGCGCGGCGCGCGCGGACTATGCCATCTCCGTTAGCGGCGTCGCCGGGCCGGATGGCGGCAGCGACGAAAAGCCGGTCGGCACGGTGTGGTTTGGTGTCGCCAGCGTGAGCGGGCAAGGCGTGACGCGGCGCGAATGCTTTGCCGGAGACCGCGAAGCGGTGCGTCGTCAGGCGACGGCCTATGCGCTCAATCTGCTCTGGCAACAATTTCTACAAAACACTTGATACTGTATGACCATACAGTATAATTGCCTCAACTGAACAAATATTAACGGCGAAGCGAACACGCTTCACCCTGCATGATTAGGAGTAACAATGGCGATCGACGAAAACAAACAGAAAGCGTTGGCGGCTGCACTGGGCCAGATCGAAAAGCAATTCGGTAAAGGCTCCATCATGCGCCTGGGTGAAGACCGTTCTATGGACGTAGAAACCATCTCCACCGGCTCGCTTTCTCTGGATATTGCGCTCGGCGCCGGCGGTCTGCCAATGGGCCGTATCGTCGAGATCTACGGGCCGGAATCTTCCGGTAAAACCACCCTGACGCTGCAGGTTATCGCCGCAGCGCAGCGTGAAGGTAAAACCTGTGCGTTCATCGATGCCGAACACGCGCTGGACCCGGTCTATGCGCGCAAACTGGGCGTGGATATCGACAACCTGCTGTGTTCTCAGCCGGATACCGGTGAACAGGCGCTGGAAATCTGTGACGCGCTGGCGCGCTCTGGCGCGGTTGACGTTATCGTCGTCGACTCCGTCGCGGCGCTGACGCCGAAAGCGGAAATCGAAGGCGAAATCGGCGATTCTCACATGGGTCTCGCGGCGCGTATGATGAGCCAGGCGATGCGTAAGCTGGCGGGTAACCTGAAGCAGTCCAACACGCTGCTGATCTTCATCAACCAGATCCGTATGAAAATCGGCGTAATGTTCGGTAACCCGGAAACCACCACCGGCGGCAACGCGCTGAAGTTCTACGCCTCCGTGCGTCTGGACATCCGCCGCATCGGCGCGGTGAAAGAGGGCGACAATGTCGTCGGCAGCGAAACCCGCGTCAAAGTGGTGAAGAACAAGATCGCCGCGCCGTTCAAACAGGCTGAATTCCAGATCCTCTACGGCGAAGGCATCAACTTCTTCGGCGAGCTGGTTGACCTGGGCGTGAAAGAGAAGCTGATTGAGAAAGCGGGCGCCTGGTACAGCTACAACGGCGACAAAATTGGTCAGGGTAAAGCGAACGCGATCACCTGGCTGAAAGAGAACCCGGCGGCGGCGAAAGAAATTGAGAAGAAAGTTCGCGAACTGCTGCTCAACAACCAGGACTCTACGCCGGACTTCGCCGTTGACGGCAACGACGCAGAAGAAACGGAACAAGATTTCTAATATCGTCTAACAGAGTGATAAAGGGCTGCTTATGCGGCCCTTTTGCATTTCTTAGATTATTGAGGTGCCTGTGACTGAACCTTCATCACGCCGCTCCGGCTACGCTCGCCTGCTGGACCGCGCTATCCGCATTCTGGCCATGCGCGACCACAGCGAACAGGAGCTGCGGCGCAAACTGGCTGCACCAGTAATGAGCAAAAATGGCCCCGAGGCGCTGGACGTCACCCCCGAAGAGCTGGAGCAGGTGGTTGCCTGGTGTATCGAAAACCGCTATCTCGACGATCACCGTTTTGTCGGCCAGTTCATCGCCAGCCGGAGCCGCAAAGGCTATGGCCCGGCGCGCATTCGTCAGGAGCTCAGCCAGAAAGGGATTGCCCGCCAGGACGTTGAACAGGCGATGCGCGAATGTGATATCGACTGGGTGAGCCTTGCCAGGGAGCAGGCGCAGCGTAAATACGGCGAACCGTTACCTTCCGCCTTTACTGAAAAAGTGAAAGTTCAGCGATTCCTGCTTTACCGCGGCTACCTGATGGAAGATATCCAGGAAATCTGGCGAAATTTTGCAGATTGACCCATCGGGGATTTTACTTCGCCGTAAAGAAAACTTATCTTATTCCCACTTTATTCCGTCGGGCCGCTGGTTGTGACAGTACAGACAGCGTCCAGGGCGATTATTCCTTATACACAAAATCATTCAAGCTGCATCAGGGCGGCAAGAGAGAACATCTTCTGGAACGCACGTCAGTTCGGTGCCGGGAGAGCAAGCGCAGCCAGGACAGAGGCGACTTGAAGGATGACGTGTAGCTTGATTTCAGGATAATTATGAGCAAGAGCACCGCTGAGATCCGTCAGGCGTTTCTCGACTTTTTCCATAGTAAGGGACATCAGGTAGTTGCCAGCAGCTCCCTGGTACCGCACAACGATCCAACCCTGCTGTTTACCAACGCCGGGATGAACCAGTTCAAGGATGTCTTCCTTGGCCTCGACAAACGTAATTACTCGCGCGCGACCACCGCGCAGCGTTGCGTGCGTGCGGGTGGTAAACACAACGATCTGGAAAACGTCGGTTACACCGCGCGTCACCACACCTTCTTTGAAATGCTGGGCAACTTCAGCTTTGGCGATTACTTTAAACAGGATGCCATCAAATACGCATGGGAACTGCTGACCGGTGAAAACTGGTTCGCCCTGCCGAAAGAGAAGCTGTGGGTTACCGTCTACGAGACCGATGACGAAGCGTTCGACATCTGGGCTAACGAAGTAGGCGTTCCGCGCGAGCGTATCATCCGCATCGGCGACAACAAAGGCGCGCCGTTTGCTTCTGATAACTTCTGGCAGATGGGCGACACGGGTCCGTGCGGCCCGTGCACCGAGATTTTCTTCGACCATGGCGATCACATCTGGGGCGGCCCTCCGGGAAGCCCGGAAGAAGACGGCGACCGCTACATCGAGATCTGGAACATCGTCTTCATGCAGTTCAACCGTCAGGCTGACGGTACCATGGAGCCGCTGCCGAAGCCGTCCGTTGATACCGGTATGGGGCTGGAGCGTATTGCCGCCGTGCTGCAGCACGTTAACTCCAACTATGATATCGACCTGTTCCGCGATCTGATCGCCAGCGTGGCGAAAGTCACCGGCGCGACCGACCTGACGAACAAGTCGCTGCGTGTGATTGCCGACCACATTCGCTCCTGTGCATTCCTGATTGCTGACGGCGTGATCCCGTCGAATGAAAACCGCGGCTACGTGCTGCGTCGCATCATTCGCCGTGCGATCCGTCACGGCAACATGCTGGGCGCGAAGGACACCTTCTTCTGGAAACTGGTTGCCCCGCTGATCGCCGTGATGGGTTCCGCCGGTGAAGAACTGAAACAGCAGCAGGCTCAGGTTGAGCAGGTACTGAAAACTGAAGAAGAGCAGTTCGCCCGTACTCTGGAGCGCGGACTGGCGCTGCTGGATGAAGAGCTGTCGAAGCTGAAAGGCGACACGCTGGATGGCGAAACGGCCTTCCGTCTGTACGACACCTACGGCTTCCCGGTCGACCTGACGGCGGACGTGTGCCGCGAACGCAACATTAAAGTTGACGAAGCTGGCTTTGAGGCCGCCATGGAAGAGCAGCGCCGCCGTGCGCGCGAGTCCAGCGGTTTCGGCGCTGACTATAACGCGATGATCCGCGTTGACGGCGCCTCTGAATTTAAAGGCTACGATCATCTGGAGCTGAACGGCAAAGTGACTGCGCTGTTTATCGACGGTAAAGCGGTGGATAGTGTCAGCGCGGGCCAGGAAGCGGTGGTGATCCTCGACCAGACCCCGTTCTATGCGGAGTCCGGCGGCCAGGTGGGCGATAAAGGCGAACTGAAAGGCGCAGGCTTCTCCTTCGCCGTCAGCGACACGCAGAAGTACGGTCAGGCCATTGGTCATATCGGTAAAGTCGCCAGCGGTTCCCTGAAAGTGGGCGACGCGGTGCAGGCCGATGTGGACGAGGCTCGCCGTCAGCGTATCCGTCTGAACCACTCCGCGACGCATCTGATGCATGCGGCGCTGCGCCAGGTGCTCGGCACCCATGTAGCGCAGAAAGGCTCGCTGGTTAACGATAAAGCGCTGCGCTTTGACTTCTCGCATTTCGAAGCGATGAAGCCGGAAGAGATCCGTGCAGTCGAAGATCTGGTCAATGCGCAGATCCGTCGTAACCTGGCTATCGAAACCAACATTATGGATATCGATGCCGCGCGCGCATCCGGCGCCATGGCGCTGTTCGGCGAGAAATACGATGACCGCGTCCGCGTGCTGCAGATGGGCGACTTCTCCACCGAACTGTGCGGCGGGACTCACGCGGCGCGTACCGGTGATATCGGCCTGTTCCGCATCACCTCTGAGTCCGGTACCGCCGCTGGCGTGCGCCGTATCGAAGCGGTAACCGGCGAAGGCGCGATAGCCATGCTGCACGCGCAGAGCGATCAGCTCAGCGATATCGCACAGCTGCTGAAGGGCGACAGCCACAATCTCGGCGAGAAAGTTCGCGCCGCGCTGGAGCGTACCCGTCAGCTGGAAAAAGAGCTGCAGCAGCTGAAAGAGCAGGCTGCGGCGCAGGAGAGCGCAAACCTCTCCAGCAAAGCGGAAGAGATTAACGGCGTTAAGCTGCTGGTCAGCGAGCTGGCCGGCGTGGAGCCGAAGATGCTGCGTACCATGGTTGACGATCTGAAGAACCAACTGGGTTCGACGGTTGTGGTGTTGGCTACGGTCGCAGACGGTAAAGTTTCCCTGATTGCCGGTGTGTCTAAGGATGTGACAGATCGCGTGAAGGCAGGGGAGCTGGTTGGTATGGTCGCTCAGCAGGTGGGCGGTAAAGGGGGCGGTCGTCCGGATATGGCGCAGGCCGGTGGTACCGATGCGTCTGCTCTCCCTGCAGCGTTAGCCAGTGTGAAAGGCTGGGTCAGCGCAAAACTGTAATAACTATAAACGCCTATACCCTAAATAATTCGAGTGGCAGGAAGGCGGCGACGCAGCGAATCCCCAGGAACTTACTCAAGTAAGTGACTGGGGTGAGTGAGGAAAGCCAACACACAGGCAACTTGAAGTATGGCGGGTATAGGTGCCGTAACCTCGGGGAAACGGCACCTTGCGTCATAAGTACTGATAACGATAAAGTCGGGTTGAAATTGTGTATATCGGCTAAACTTAGGTTTAACAGAATGTGATGCCATGACTGCCTTATACCGCAAGGTATTTGTCATCGCTTACTTTTTGGCGTTATATGATGGATAATGCCGGGATACGAGAGACCCGACTCTTTTAATCTTTCAAGGAGCAAAGAATGCTGATTCTGACTCGTCGAGTTGGTGAGACCCTCATGATTGGAGATGAGGTCACTGTGACAGTTTTAGGGGTGAAGGGTAACCAGGTTCGTATTGGCGTAAACGCCCCTAAAGAAGTATCTGTTCACCGTGAAGAGATCTACCAGCGTATTCAGGCTGAAAAATCCCAGCAGTCCAGTTACTAAGGTTTCCGCGCCTCGCTGTTCAGTGAGGCGCATCCCTTCCCGCCGTTATTTTTGCCTTTTTCACTTTTTCCCCTGCGCAATACCGGTTTTCATCACCCTTTGCCGCTTTGGCTGTTTGGCGTTATGCCTGCGTCAGGTCTGATTTCCTGTTGATAAATTGCCCTTTTTGCCGTTTTTGCACGCGAATTGCGTGCGAAGTGTGCAAACGAAAAAAGGTCTCGAAAAAGTGTTTGACTTATAAGTACCAGAAAGTAATATGTGCGCCATCGCAGCGACGAAGAGCAGAAACAAGTTCTTCGAAGCACTCGAAAGAGGCGTGTGTGGTGAGGTGGCCGAGAGGCTGAAGGCGCTCCCCTGCTAAGGGAGTATGCGGTCAAAAGCTGCATCCGGGGTTCGAATCCCCGCCTCACCGCCATTTTGCATCCGTAGCTCAGCTGGATAGAGTACTCGGCTACGAACCGAGCGGTCGGAGGTTCGAATCCTCCCGGATGCACCATATTCTCCTTAGTAATAGCGATATCGTTGTTGCAGGGGCTGCGAAATTATCGCCAGCACCAGGGAGGATA
>NZ_KV789926.1:233921-234298 GCF_001807705.1 Klebsiella sp. HMSC25G12
GCGCAGCCGAGTAATCCTCCCGGATGCACCATCTTCTTTCTGAATTAAGAGAGAAGAACGCTGTGAAAGCAGCGGCCCGCAGTGCGAGGCATAATCGAGTCACTCTACCGATTAGGCCATCATACTCAGTGTGGCAGGTGTTAGTTGTGACACTGACGCGTAGTAAAGCAAGTTTCCCGATGCATCCGTAGCTCAGCTGGATAGAGTACTCGGCTACGAACCGAGCGGTCGGAGGTTCGAATCCTCCCGGATGCACCATATTCTCCTTAGTAACAGCAACATTGTTGTTATCTGGTTTGCGAAACCATCGTAAGTGCCAGGAGAGTAACCCCGCAGTAAAATAGCTTTCCCGATGCATCCGTAGCTCAGCTGGATAG
>NZ_KV789927.1:0-7151 GCF_001807705.1 Klebsiella sp. HMSC25G12
AAGGCGCTGTGCGCCGTCATCCGGGAAATCGGCGCTGTGATCAGCTAATGACAGCCGACGTCAGCTGTGTTTAATTAAGGCTCCCGGACGGGAGCCTTTTTTATGGGAGCAGAACAATGAAACGCACGTTATTTGCCGTGATGGCCCTGCTGGCCAGCGGCGCGGCGCTGGCGGACGAGTGCAGCAACGCCAATACCCAAACCGAAATGAATCAGTGCGCGGCCGCGCAGTATCAGGCGGCCGACAAAAAGCTGAATGACACCTGGCAGCAGGCCCTGCAGCGGGCGGTGGGTAAACAACAAACATTACTGAAGCAGGCGCAGCAGGCATGGATCGCCCTGCGCGACGCCGATTGCGCCTTTCTCGCGTCCGGCGCCGAAGGCGGCAGCATGCAGCCGATGCTGGTAAGCCAGTGCATGACCGATAAGAGCGTGGAGCGGGAGTCTTTCCTCGCCTCGCTGCTGCAGTGCGAGGATGGCGATCAAAGCTGCCCGCTGCCGCCGGCCAATTAACGGACGCGAATGCCTTCGATAATCATCCGCTGGACATTATCGACCGTTTGTTCAAAAAAGGCCGCGTCCTGCAGCGTGGCGCCGGTGACCGCCTCCACCTGGGTGGCAAAGTCGGCGTAATGCTGGGTGGTGGCCCAGATCATAAAGATTAAATGCTGCGGATCGACTGGCGCCAGCTTGCCGCGGTCGATCCAGCCGGAGACAATCGCCGATTTCTCATCGACCAGCGCTTTCAGGTCCCCGGTCAGTTCGCCCATCAGCAGCGGCGCCCCCTGCAGCATCTCGAGGCAGAACAGCTTCGAGGCCTGGGGGTGATCGCGGGACACCTCCAGCTTCAGGCGAATATATTCGCGGATCGCCACCAGCGGGCTGATATCCTCGCGAAACGCCTTCAGCGGCGCCAGCCAGATGGCGAGGATCTGCTGCAGGACAGCCACATACAGCGCCTCTTTCGAAGGGTAGTAATAGAGCAGATTGGTTTTCGATACCCCGGCGCGCTCAGCCACCTGCTCCAGTCGCGTACCGTGAATACCAAATTGCGAAAATGCCTCCAGCGCGGCGGCCAGGATGGCCTCCTTTTTGGCGCTGACCGCTTGTGAACGTTTGCCGTTTTTCTTCACCGCGCCCTGTGCCATACATCCTCTCCTTCAGTTGACGCCACCAGCATAGCAAAAGCCCCGCGCCGACACGACCCCGTGCACCCTGATTGCGCATGACTGCCGTTTTTTCGTGCACTGATTTTGACCATCCAGTCCACTTTTTTATCGTCCTTTTTAGCAACTCAAAAGTAACACATTAATAACATTAGCATTTATAAAACTGGCATCGCCTTTGCTTTACCTTTTCTGCGAGGTGGTCCAGGGAGAGGCAGGATGCCGCACCATCGCAACCCATCTTCCATGACTGCAGAGAGGTAGGTATGAAAATTGGTGTTTTCGTTCCCATTGGCAACAACGGCTGGCTGATCTCTACTCATGCCCCGCAGTATATGCCGACCTTCGAACTGAATAAGGCTATCGTACAGAAGGCCGAGCACTACCATTTCGACTTCGCGCTCTCCATGATCAAGCTGCGCGGCTTCGGCGGGAAAACCGAATTCTGGGATCACAACCTGGAGTCCTTCACCCTGATGGCCGGCCTGGCCGCGGTGACCTCGAAGATCCAGATCTACGCCACCGCCGCCACCCTGACGCTGCCGCCGGCGATTGTCGCCCGAATGGCCTCCACTATCGACTCCATCTCCGGCGGCCGGTTTGGCGTCAATCTGGTGACCGGCTGGCAAAAACCGGAATATGACCAGATGGGCATGTGGCCGGGAGATGACTATTTCGCCAGCCGCTATGACTATCTCACCGAATACGTTCAGGTGCTCCGTGACCTGTGGGGCACCGGGCGCAGCGATTTCAAAGGTGATTACTTCACCATGAACGACTGCCGGGTCAGCCCGCGCCCTTCGCAGCCGATGAAGGTGATCTGCGCCGGGCAGAGCGACGCCGGTATGGCCTTCTCCGCTCAGCACGCGGACTACAACTTCTGCTTTGGCAAAGGAGTCAACACGCCAACGGCCTTTGCCCCAACCGCCGCACGCATGATGCAGGCGGCGGAAAAAACCGGCCGCGACGTGGGGTCCTATGTGCTGTTTATGGTGATCGCCGACGAAACCGACGAGGCGGCGCGCGCCAAATGGGAACATTACAAAGCGGGCGCCGATGAAGAAGCGCTGGCGTGGCTCACCGAGCAGAGTCAGAAAGACACCCGCTCCGGCAGCGATACCAACGTGCGCCAGATGGCCGACCCCACCTCGGCGGTCAACATTAACATGGGCACCCTTGTCGGATCGTATGCCAGCGTCGCGCGGATGCTCGATGAAGTGGCGAGCGTGCCCGGCACCGACGGCGTGCTGCTGACCTTTGATGATTTTCTTGCCGGCATCGACGCCTTTGGCGAACGCATTCAGCCGCTGATGCGCTGCCGGGACCACATTGCTCCTGTTACCCGTGAGGTGGCCTGATGATTACCCTTCCCGCTCGCCCAGAATCCCTGACCTTCGCGCCGCAGCAGAGCGCGCTGATTGTGGTCGATATGCAGAATGCCTACGCCAGTCAGGGCGGTTATCTGGATCTCGCCGGCTTTGACGTCTCCGCCACCCGGCCGGTTATCGACAATATTAATACCGCCGTCGCCGCCGCCCGCGCCGCGGGTATGCTGATTATCTGGTTCCAGAATGGCTGGGATGACCAGTATATTGAAGCTGGCGGCCCGGGCTCGCCGAACTATCACAAGTCCAACGCGCTGAAAACGATGCGTCAGCGTCCGGAGCTGCAGGGCAAGCTGCTGGCGAAAGGCGGCTGGGATTATCAGCTGGTGGATGAGCTGACGCCGCAGGAAGGCGATATCGTGTTGCCGAAACCGCGTTACAGCGGCTTCTTTAACACCCCGCTCGACAGCATTTTACGCAGCCGCGGCATACGCCACCTGGTGTTCACCGGGATCGCCACCAACGTCTGCGTCGAATCGACGCTGCGCGATGGCTTCTTTCTCGAATACTTCGGCATCGTGCTGGAGGATGCCACCCATCAGGCCGGCCCGGCCTTCGCCCAGCAGGCGGCGCTGTTCAATATTGAAACCTTTTTCGGCTGGGTCAGCGACGTCGAGAGCTTCTGCCACGCGCTGTCCCCCGCCACCCCGCTGTCTTTAGCCAAGGAGAAACGTTATGCCTAAACAGGTGATTATTCCGCCAGGCACCACCACGCCGATTGCCCCCTTTGTTCCGGGAACGCTCGCCGACGGGGTGGTCTACGTCTCGGGCACCCTGCCGTTTGATAAGCAAAACAATGTGGTGCACATCGGCGACCCAAAGGCGCAAACCCGCCACGTGCTGGAGACCATCAAGAGCGTTATCGAAACGGCGGGCGGGAGTATGGCGGATGTGACTTTCAACAGCATCTTTATCACCGACTGGACAAATTACGCCGCGATTAACGAGGTCTACGCCGAGTTCTTCCCCGGCGATAAACCGGCCCGCTTCTGCATTCAGTGCGGACTGGTGAAGCCTGATGCGCTGGTGGAAATCGCCAGCGTCGCCCATATCGGCGCCCCGACATGATGAGGCTCAATATTGCTCCAGCCCCATGGCCCGGCGCGCCGGTGGTGGTCCTCAGCGCCGGTTTAGGCGGCGGCGGCGGCTACTGGCTGGCGCAGCGCGCGGCGCTGGAGGCACAGTATCAGCTGGTGAGTTATGACCATAACGGGACCGGGGAAAACGCCGGCCCGCTGCCCGTCGACTACAGCATGGCGACGATGGCCCAGGAGCTGTTCAGCGCCCTGCAGGCGACGGGGATCACCCGCTTTGCGCTGGTGGGCCACGCCCTGGGGGCGCTGATTGGCCTGCAGCTGGCGCTCGATCGCCCCGAGGCGGTGAGCGCCCTGGTGCTGGTCAACGGCTGGCTGACGCTGTCGCCGCACACCCGCCGCTGCTTCCTGGTGCGCGAGCGTCTGCTGCATGCCGGCGGCGCGCAGGCGTGGGTTGAAGCGCAACCACTGTTTCTCTACCCGGCGGAATGGATGGCCGCGCGCCTGCCGCGCCTCGAAGCGGAAGATGCGCTTGCCATCAGCCATTTTCAGGGCAAAGAGAATCTGCTGAAGCGGCTGCAGGCCCTGAAGCAGGCTGATTTTTCACGCCGTGCTGCGGCCATCGCCTGCCCGACGCTGATTGTCAGCGCCGCTGACGACCTGCTGGTCCCGGCCTCCTGCTCCCGCGTGCTGCAGGCGGCGATCCCCGGCAGCCAGCGTGTGGAGATGCCGTGGGGCGGCCATGCCTGTAACGTCACCGACGCCGATACCTTTAATACCATTTTATGCGACGGGCTGGCCGCTATGCTGCCGGTCGCCAGGGAGATCCGATGAACGACGCGATAAACCACACGGCCTGCGAGACGCTGTTTACCCAGGCCCGTACCCACAACGGCTGGCTCGATAAACCGGTGAGCGACGCGCAACTGCAGGCCATCTGGGACCTGATGAAAATGGGGCCCACCTCCGCCAACTGTTCGCCAGCGCGCATCGTGTTCGTCCGCAGCGCGGAAGGCAAAGAGAAGCTCCGCCCAACGCTCTCCAGCGGCAATCTGCAGAAAACCATGCAGGCGCCGGTGACCGCCATCGTGGCATGGGATAGCGCCTTCTACGACCGGCTGCCGACCCTGTTTCCCCACGGTGACGCCCGCAGCTGGTTTACCTCCAGCCCGCAGCTGGCGGAAGAGACCGCGTTTCGCAACAGCTCGCTGCAGGCGGCGTACCTGATTTTCGCCTGCCGCGCGCTGGGCCTCGACACCGGGCCGATGTCCGGTTTTGACCGGGAAAAAGTCGACGCGGCGTTTTTTGCCGACAACGGCTGGAAAAGCAACCTGCTGGTGAACATCGGCTATGGCGACCCCGGCAAGCTGTACGGCCGCCTGCCGCGTCTGTCCTTTGATGAAGCCTGCCTGCTGGCATAAGGAGTTGGCGATGGAGTTAGCGGACAAAGCGAGTTTTCGTGACGCCATGGCCCACGTCGGCGCCGCGGTTAACATTATTACCACCGATGGCCCGGCGGGCCGGGCGGGTTTCACCGCCAGCGCGGTCTGCAGCGTTACCGACACGCCGCCGACCCTGCTGGTCTGCCTGAACCGCTCGGCCTCGGTGTGGCCGGTGTTCAGCGAACACCACTCGCTGTGCGTCAATACCCTGGCGGCCGGACAGGAGGCCCTGTCGACGCTGTTTGGCGGTAAAACGGCAATGGACGAGCGTTTTGCCGCCGCCGACTGGCAGACCGGCGCCACCGGCTGTCCGCGGCTGGAGGCGGCGCTGGTCAGCTTTGACTGCCGCATCGACCAGCGCGTCAGCGTCGGGACGCACGACATTCTGTTTTGTCACGTCGTGGCCATTACCCGTCACCCGGAGCCCCGGGGACTGATGTGGTTTGACCGCGGTTATCACACGCTTATGCGACCCGCTTGTTAACCTTTAACCCGGGATATCATCATGGCACTCTTCGATTTTCCTCGCTGGAAGTTGACCTCCCCCGCCGCTGAGTCCGGCGTTGTCGCCCCCGATGAACGCTTGTCGGCCGGGCAAACGCTGGTGATGGGCGTGCAGCACGCCGTTGCGATGTTCGGTGCGACGGTGCTGATGCCGTTGTTGATGGGGCTCGACCCCAACCTGTCGATTCTGATGTCGGGCGTCGGCACTCTGCTGTTCTTTGTCGTCACCGGCGGACGGGTGCCGAGCTATCTCGGCTCCAGCGCCGCTTTTGTCGGGGTGGTGATCGCCATTACCGGCTTTAACGGCCAGGGGCTGAACCCTCATCTGAGCGTCGCCCTTGGCGGGATCATCGCCTGCGGGCTGGTTTACACCCTGATTGGTCTGGTGGTGATGAAGATCGGCACCCGCTGGATCGAGCGCCTGATGCCGCCGGTGGTGACCGGCGCGGTGGTGATGGCAATCGGCCTGAACCTGGCGCCGATTGCCGTGCGCAGCGTCTCCGCCAGCGCCTTCGACAGCTGGATGGCGGTGTTGACCGTGCTCTGCATCGGCATAGTCGCGGTATTTACCCGCGGGATGCTGCAGCGTCTGCTGATCCTGGTCGGCCTGATCGTTGCCTGCGCACTGTACGCCCTGCTGGCTAACGGCTTTGGCCTTGGCAAGCCGCTGGACTTTTCTTCCCTCGCCCAGGCGGCGTGGTTCGGGCTGCCGCACTTTACCACCCCATCCTTTAACGGTCAGGCGATGATGTTGATTGCGCCGGTCGCGGTGATCCTGGTGGCCGAGAACCTCGGGCATCTGAAGGCCGTCGCCGGGATGACCGGGCGCAATATGGACCCGTACATGGGGCGCGCCTTCGTCGGCGACGGGCTGGCGACCATGCTCTCCGGCTCGGTGGGCGGCAGCGGGGTCACGACCTATGCGGAGAACATTGGCGTCATGGCGGTGACCAAGGTCTACTCGACGCTGGTCTTTGTCGCCGCGGCGCTGATCGCGATGCTGCTCGGCTTCTCGCCGAAGTTTGGCGCATTAATCCACACCATTCCCGGGCCGGTGATCGGCGGCGCCTCGATCGTGGTCTTTGGCCTGATCGCGGTCGCCGGGGCGCGGATCTGGGTACAAAACCGCGTCGACCTCAGCCAGAACAGCAATTTGATCATGGTGTCGGTGACCCTGGTGCTGGGCGCCGGCGATTTCGCGCTGTCGCTGGGCGGCTTTACGCTGGGCGGAATTGGTACGGCCACCTTCGGGGCGATCCTGCTGCACGCGCTGCTTCATCGCGGGACGCGCGAGGCGAAGGAGGCCAGGGTAACGCCGGTGTAAGCCACATTAGCGCGGCGTTGGCGCGTGGGCCTGGGTGGTGTGAGCCTGTAGGCCGGATAAGGCATTTATGCCGCCATCCGGCACCGCCGCAGGTACGGAGCCTGACCGACCGGCGGCGCTGCGCTGACGCGGGCCGACTGACCGTCAGGGCTGGATAATTTGATACGGTTATCGGTTTGCAACGGTTTCGCCCCGGCAAAACGGTTGTTCTGTGTTATTTCCGGGCAGATGGCGCTCCCGATAGGTCTTCTGCGTTATGCCTCTCCTGGCGCAGGGAGCGCACAGGGGGCGGCCAGT
>NZ_KV789927.1:7171-23667 GCF_001807705.1 Klebsiella sp. HMSC25G12
GGAACGTCTCAGCGATTTTGAGGCCGCCAACAACGGCAGTTTCAGCAGCCCCTACGCCAGCGGTGAGTTGGGGTTGTAGGCCGGGTAAGGCGCAGCCGCCACCCGGCATAAAAGCGACGCCGTGCCTGATGCCATCGCCCGGCGGCGCTGCGCTGGCGCGGGCCTGGAGACAATCAGAGCCGGACGAGTAGGCCAGCCAGGATAAGCGCCGCTGTAGGATCAGAAGCGTAAAATTATGGCTCGCGGCGATCGGCCAGGTCCGTGAGCGGCTGCGCATCGTCGTTTGTGGAAACCTGCGGCGGCGACTTGCGCTTCCACTTCAGCTCGCTCACCAGCACCCCTGCGAGGATCAAGACGCAGCCGAGCAGAGCCAGCAGCGGCAGACGCTCACCGGCCAGCCGGCCAAAAATACCGGCCCATACCGGTTCACCAGTATAGATAAGGGTGGCCCGCGTCGGCGAGACGCTGCGCTGCGCCCAGTTCATGGTAACCTGAATGATCGCGCTGAAAATCCCCAGCCCCAGCGCGACGCCGAGCAGGGCCGGCGTCAACGGCGGAACCGCCTCACCCGCCGGCTTCATGGCGGCGAAAGCCACCAGCGACGCGGTCGCCAGCTGCACGACCGTCACCCGGCGGACATCGACTTTCCCGGCCCAGGCGCTGATAAGGATAATCTCCGCCGCGATCGCCAGCGCGCTCGCCAGAGTAATCATCTCCCCCACGCCAAGCGCCAGCAGATTATTTTCCGGCCCGGCCAGCAGGATCAAACCGATAAACGCCAGCACAATCCCCACGCAGGACATCACCCCCGGCATACGGCCCAGGCACAGCCACTGCAGCAGCGGTACCAGAGGCACATACATCGCCGTGATAAAGGCAGATTTACTACTGGAGATCGACTGCAGTCCCCAGGTCTGCAGGCCATACCCCAGCGCAATCGCCACGCCAATCGCCACCCCCGCCTTCACCTCCAGCCACGTCAGCCCTCGCAGGGTGCGCAGCGAGAGCAGGCCCACCGCCAGCGCGGCGGTCGCGAAACGCAGACCGACAAAAAACAGCGGCCCGCTGAGGCTCACCGCATACTGCACGGCAAGGAACGTCCCTCCCCAGAACATGGTGATCATGATGAGGAGCGCTTCCTGGCGGGTAATGGAGAATTTTAACGAAGACATAAGACAGCCATGACGATTAACGGGCGACCAGTGTGCAATCCGCCCGGCGGGAGCGCAACCACCGACAGATAAAAAAACCGCCGGCAGATGCCGGCGGCGAGGGCGATGCGGTTGGGTCGGGGAGATTAACACCGCATCAAAGAGAACAGTGCGAGTCGCGCGTTAACTTTCACGACTACCATGACTGTTTTTACCCCCTTTTTTGCCAGCCTCTGAGGCGCGCTGAGGGTCATTTTTAAAATTCCCCCCGCTATGCTGGCCACCTTTACGTCCTGCTTCTGATGCTCTTTCACGGTCTTCAGCAAAGTTGCCAGAACCGCCACGATGGTTTGCCATTACTGACCTCCATTAGGTTAGACATCATAGTGCATTACGCGGGAGCGGCGACGCCGCTGTCTTACCGCGTATCTATAAGGTTAGTGAATGACTGCCGCTGACGGCGGCAAATGAAATATCCAGAAACAAACCCGGGCGAAAAAAGCCCCCCTCGCGGCGCGTACGGGTTCTAACCTGCTCTGCTGGCGGAGAAAAAATAGTCGGCAAAAATGTATCCTGATGCTACACCCTTGCCACACCGGCCAAAATAGCAGGCGCAACGCTTCCTCCTTCTCTCCCTTTCAGGCCGCGCGGTGCAAGGAAAAGTAAATAATGCTTTGTCATTTTGTTATAAATCAAATAAATGCCCGTTGGATTTGCACTCTCCGGCGGAGGCTTTATCTTTAAAGGTAACCAGCCATTTGGCTGGCTTATAACGCAACCGAGGAGTGATGGAAATGGCTAAAATTCTGGTGCTTTATTATTCCATGTATGGACACATTGAAACCATGGCTCACGCCGTCGCCGATGGGGCAAACCGGGTGGATGGCGTTGAGGTGGTTGTGAAGCGCGTGCCGGAAACCATGCAGGCTGAAGCATTTGCCAAAGCAGGCGGGAAAACGCAAAACGCGCCCGTCGCCACGCCGCAGGAGCTGGCAGAGTATGACGCCATCATCTTTGGTACCCCAACTCGTTTCGGCAACATGTCCGGTCAGATGCGCACCTTCCTCGATCAAACCGGCGGTCTGTGGGCGTCCGGCGCCCTGTACGGCAAGATCGCCAGCGTATTCAGCTCAACCGGCACCGGCGGCGGACAGGAACAAACCATTACCTCGACCTGGACGACGCTGGCCCACCACGGCATGATCATCGTCCCGATCGGCTACGGCGCCCAGGAGCTGTTTGATATTTCCCAGGTCCGCGGCGGTACCCCTTATGGCGCGACCACCATCGCCGGCGGAGACGGCTCGCGTCAGCCGAGCGAGGAAGAGTTAGCCATCGCCCGCTATCAGGGCGAACATGTCGCCAAACTGGCCGTTAAAGTCCACGGCTAATCTTCTGCAGGAGGAGTAACATGCCAACTCAAGAAGCAAAAGCACATCGCGTCGGCGAATGGGCAAGTTTACGTAACACCTCGCCGGAGATCGCCGAGGCGATTTTCGAAGTCGCCCACTACGATGAAAAACTGGCGGAGCAAATCTGGGAGGAAGGCAGCGACGAAGTGCTGGCGCTGGCCTTTGCCAAAACCGATAAAGATGCGCTGTTCTGGGGTGAACAGACCATTGAGCGTAAAAACGTCTAGGACGTTTATTTCCGCCAGGTCTCGCCCTAACCTGCTAAAAAACCCGGATTGCTCCGGGTTTTTTACATTATTTCGCCGCCTCGTTGATCACCTTTTTAAAGGTCTCCAGCGGACAGAATCCCTGATCGTCAACCGGGCAGCCGTTAAGCGCCAGGGTGACCCGCTGCGGCGGGGCCTGCAGGGTTAACGCGTCGGCGTTACGCAGCTGTTCAGTACTTTGATAGACATACTCAATCTTCATCAGATCGCGATTACCGGCGCTGTCATGCCAGCGCTGAAACAGCAGTTTGCCGCCAATGGGCGTGCGCTCGTACTGGCCAGGTAGTTGATAAGGCTTAAAGTCCAGGGCCGTCAGCAGCGAGGCGATATTCGAGTCGTGCCCCACCAGCAGCGTGACTTTCGCCTTGTTGGCCTCCTCGCCCACCAGCGCGTTATCGATATATTTAACCAGCGGTTTGGCGACGTTTTGCGCCACTGCCGTCGAGGTAAACAGGCTATCCTGGTAGCCGTTTTTCAGCTTCGACAGCACCTGCCATTGCTTATCGCTGGTGATTTCCCCCCACGCCACCTGGTCTTTCGGGAAACCTTCATAATATTGCAGGGTGAAGGCGTCCACCAGCGAGTTGCCCACCTTCAGCGGACCGGAAACCCCCGGCTCCTGTTGATAACCGGCGCTAAAGGTATCCTTACCCTCGCTCAGCGAGCAGACCTGCTTCTCTTTGCAGGAGGGCGAGTTGCGGTAATCGATCATCGTCTCCAGCAGCTTATAGCTCTCGGTCAGTTGCATCCCCTGACGCTCTTTTTCCATCGCCTGCAGCGCTTTCTCGCGAAACGCGGGGGAGTCGTCGGTAATAACCGGGTTGAAGGTCGGGTCCATGGTGCCCATCTGCGGCTGATGGTGCACCGTGATACCGCAGCCCGGGAACGCGCCGGTGATAAAGAACTGCGCGGTGGCGACGGTGCGCTGCAGGCTGTTGGCATAGGCGTAAACCGCGTTTTCCGGCGGGCACTCACCGCCGGTCACCAGCTTCTGCTGCGCCAGCCATTCGCGCATATAGTGGCCCATATACACCTCCAGCACGCCGCCTTTGGTGGTCAGCTGGCCGCCCGGCACATCCCACTGCGGCCAGGCCTTGGCGGTGGACTGCTCGAGCACGCTGCCGTTATTGGCCAGCGGCGCACGCAGGTTGTGACGGCTCATGATCAGCACCTGCTGCAGCTGATACCCCTCCGGGGCGGCCGAGTCCTGCGCCTGAGCGCCAGCGGATAACATCACCGCGCCGGCAACGGCGGCGGCAAGTAGACGTTTTTTCATCCCTTCATCCTTAGTCGTTTATTATCATCGCGTTAATTGTGACGGATTTATGACATTTTTCCTGGTAATCGCTCGCAAACTTAGACCGTAGCCGAAAATTTCCCCTGCCGGGCAAAGAGTTTTATAATGAAACAATTAACCTGGAGGCTTTCGTGAAACGTACCCGTCTGGAAAACAGCTGTTGCCCTATCGCCCGCTCCCTCGATGTTATCGGCGACTGGTGGTCGCTGCTGATCGTCCGCGATGCTCTACGCGGGGTGCGCCGGTTTAGCGAATTCCAGAAAAACCTCGGTATTGCCAAAAACATGCTCGCCGGGCGGCTGAAAATGCTGGTGGATGAAGGCATCCTGCGCCTGCAGCCGGCCTCCGATGGCAGCGCCTGGCAGGAGTATGTCCTGACCGACAAGGGCCGTGCCCTGCAGACGGTGCTGGTCGCCCTCTCCCAGTGGGCAGACGACTATCTGTTCGAGCCCGACGAACCGGCGACCCGGCTCATTGACCGTCAGCAGCGCCAGCCCCTGCGTAAGCTGGTCCTGCAGGCGGCGGATGGCCGTGAGCTGGCCCCGGCAGACATCACCATCGCTATTCCGCTGAACGACTAAACGCTGCCCGCGGCAGGCAAAAATGAAAAAGTCCGGACAAAATGGTTGCATTATTAAACCTAATATCTCATGCTGAATTTGGTTTAATAATGCAACCTTTTACGAGGCAATTCTCATGACCCAACCATCGCACACTGCTTTTATCACTGGCGCGTCCTCAGGTATCGGCGCGATCTATGCCGAACGACTCGCCGCCCGCGGCTACAACCTGATCCTCGCCGCCCGTCGTGAAGACCGGCTGCTGGCGCTCGCCGACCAGCTGCAGGCGCGCTACGCCATCCAGGCCAGCATCCTCAAAGCCGATCTTAGCGAAGAGCACGGGATTGCCGCCGTAGAGCAGCGTCTGCAGCAGGATCCCGCCATCGACCTGTTCATTAACAACGCCGGCACCGCGAAAATGGCGGGTTTTCTCGCCAGTACGCCGCGGGAGCACCAGGCGATTCATACGCTCAATACCACGGCGCTGCTGCGCCTGAGCTATGCCGCGCTGGCCGCTTTCATCCCACGACGCCGGGGAACGCTCATTAATATTGCCTCCATCCTCGCGCTACATACGCTGCCAGGTAGCGCGGTCTACAGCGCCAGTAAAGCCTGGGTGTTGAGCTTCACCCGCGGTCTGCAGGATGAGTTTGCCGACAGCGGCGTGCGTATTCAGGCGGTATTGCCGGCGGCGACCGCCACCGATCTCTGGCCGACCTCCGGCGTGGCGTTGAACGCCCTGCCCACCGGCACGGTGATGACCACAGAGGATCTGGTGGACGCCGCTCTCAGGGGGCTGGAGATGGGGGAACAGGTTACCTTACCACCGGTTCATGACCTGGGACTGTGGGAGGCTTTTGAGCAGTCCAGACTGGCGCTGTTTACCAGCGCACGAACCGGACAGCCTGCGCCGCGGTATCGCTAAGCGGCACCTTGCGGCGGACATTACTCCGGTAGCGGAACCGCCGTCAGGGTACAAATGGCCTCGTGCTCGCCGCCGCGGCGATCGGTGATCACCACCTTATCGCCCGCTTTTTTGCCTTCACACGGCTTGAGGACCTGCTCCACGATCTGCTCGCGGCTCGCCTGACGTTCACTTTCAGCCTGGCTGGCAAAGGCAGACAGCGCCAGCACCACGCCCAGCAGGCTGAGGGATTTCTTATACATGACTGACTCTCAGATCGTTCTTATTCGCGGTCAGCGTAACCCGCTGTACGCCGCACTTCTGTAAAATCACTTAACGGAGTGTTACATCCTTTCAGGTGAAACCCGGGCGGTCACATTCCTGCGGGAAATATTTTATCACAACCCCGCCGCCGGATATTCTCGCGATGAGGCGTCATCTTTCAGACATATCCCGATGTTATCTTCAAACAGAGCCCTGTATCTTTTTCCCTTTCTAAACAGAATATTAGGTTGGTCTATGTCGGGTCTTATTCTCTTTATCGTCGCGGTGGCGCTGCTGGGCGTCGCCATCTACAGCCTGGTGTCGTACCTCAAAGAGCGGCGCGCCAGTCAGTTACCTGTCCATAAAAAGAAGAAATAATACCTTCCGTTCCCCGCCGTTTTCTGCTGATTTCTTTACCGTCCTGTACTGTCCCTTACCGAACCAAAAACCAAGGCAGGCCTGTGGGCCTGCCTTGGTTCAATCGCAGCATCAAACGTTTATGACTCCCAGGCCTGCTCCGCTTTGGTGGCATCGAACTGCGGCGGCGGTTTACGGAAGCGTCGGGTCAGGTAAGCCAGGTACAGCAGGCCAAGCGCCGCCCACACCAGGCCGAGCGTTAGCGAGGTGGCCTCGAGGTTGATCCACAGCACGCCCACCGTCAACGCGCCGACCATCGGCAACAGCAGATAGTGCAGCCGATCCTTCCAGGTTTTGTTATACCCCTTGCGCCGCCAGAAGTGGTTGAACACCGACAGATTTACGAAGGTGAACGCCACCAGCGCGCCGAAGTTGATCAACGCCGTGGCGGTCACCAGGTCGAAGAACAGCGCCGACAGCGCGACAATACCCACCATAATCACGTTCAGCGCCGGGGTACGCCATTTCGGATGCACATAGCCAAAAATGCGCTCCGGGAAGACGTTGTCGCGGCCCATCACGTACAGCAGACGGGAGACGCTGGCATGCGAGGCCAGGCCCGATGCCAGGGTGTTAACAAAGGTGGTGCAGAGGAAAATCGACTGGAACAGCTTGCCGCCCACGTACAGCGCAATCTCCGGCAGCGCGGCATCGGGGTCTTTAAAGCGATGAATATCCGGGAAGAACAGCTGCATAAAGAACGACGCGACGATGAAAATAATGCCGCCGTACATCGCAGTAAGAAAAATCGCTTTCGGGATCACCCGTGCGGCGTCAGGGGTCTCTTCCGACAGCGTGGTCACCGCGTCGAAGCCGAGAAACGAGAAGCAGACAATCGTCGCGCCGGTAATAATCGGGATCAGATGCGCATTCTGGCTGATAAACGGCTGCAGCGACCAGACGGTCCCCACCCCCTCGCCTTTGTGCAGCCCCTGCACCACCAGAATGACAAACACCACCATGATCGAAATCTGCACGAGCACGAACAGGGTGTTGAAGTTGGCCACCAGGTTAACGCTTTTCAGGTTCGCGGCGGTCAGAATGGCGACAAAGGTGACCACCCACACCCATGGCGGCACCTCCGGGAACAGCGCCGAGAGATAGATCTTCGCCAGCAGGACGTTGATCATCGGCAGAAACAGATAATCGAGCAGCGACGACCAGCCGACCATAAAACCGACGTGCGGACTGATGGATTTTTGCGCGTAGGTATAGGCGGAACCGGCTTCCGGGAACTGACGCACCAGTTTGCCGTAGCTGATGGCGGTGAACAGCACCCCGGCCAGCGCCAACAGATAAGACGCCGGTACGTGGCCATTGCTGATGCCGGAGACGATGCCAAAGGTATCAAACACCGTCATCGGCGTCAGATAGGCCAGCCCCATCATCACCACTTGCCAGAGTTTGAGGGATTTACGCAGGCGTGGTCTGCCCGCCTGAGCGGCGTTATGCGCAGGAAGATTAATAGCCATCGCCCATTCCCCCCTTGCTGTTAACAGTTTGCGGACCCAACGTCCGCGTGACAAACCTGCTTAGCAAAGGGGTAAGGCATAGATAAAAGGGTAAGACGGACCGGTGAGCGGTAGCTGGCTGGCATTCCATGCGGCCTGAGCGGCCTCCCTCTCCCTGCGGATATTTGAACATCTGCATCATCTCATTTCCTCGTCACACACTGTGTCGTTAACTGAAGCCCCGTTGCCGCCTGCGCTCCTTAACGCGACATCCGGGAAATGGCTGGGCTCCCAGCAAAAAGGACGACCAGGCTCCGCTCAGGCCGTATGATGCTACTGATTACCAAACTCATGGGCCCCTCGCGGGGCGACCATCAGGCGTTTTTCAACATCCACTCAATTTCGGTTTCTGTGATAAGACGCTCAAACTGCAGTAATTCATCATGCTTACAGGCATGGAAAACGTGGCAGAAACGCTCACCGAGGCGCTCGCGCAGATGATCGTTCTGCATAAACTCCCACAGCGCATCGCTCTGGCGGATCGGGAACGGCAGGCCCTCTTGTTCCAGACCGTTACCTTCCACCTCTTCCTGCAAAGGCAGCTGGGGGTTATCCAGCCCGTGCAGAATGCCGGCAAAAATCGCCGCCATCACCAGATACGGGTTGGCGTCCGCCCCCGCCACGCGATACTCGACGCGGTGGTTCTGCCGCTCGCCGCACGGAATACGCAAGGCCACGGTGCGGTTGTTATGCCCCCACGAAGCCTGCGTCGGGACGTACATCCCCGGCTGGAAGCGGCGATACGAGTTCACGTTCGGCGCCAGCAGCGCCATCGAGGCCGGCATCAGATCGATCATCCCGGCCAGCGCGCGTTTGAGCAGCACAGAGTCTTCCCCGTCGCCGTCCACCAGCACGTTTTCCCCTTTATTGTTCAGCATGCTGATGTGGATGTGCATCCCGCTGCCCGCATGCTCTTCATAAGGCTTCGCCATAAAAGTGGCGTGCATCTTATGCTTCTCCGCCATTAAACGCACGAGACGTTTTAACGCCAGCGCATCATCGCAGGCATCCAGCACGTTATCGGTATGGTGAAGGTTGATTTCAAACTGGCCCGGCGAGGCTTCCGCCACCGCGCCGTCGGCGGGGATCAGCTGCAGTTTGGCCAGCTCGTCGATGTCATAAAGCACGTCGGCAAAGTGGTTCAGGTTATCGACGGAGTAGACCTGGCTTTGGGTGTTGCGATCGTCGGTGCCCGGCGCGCACGGCGGCTGGAGGTAGCCTTCGGCGTCGCGTTTGCGGTCCAGTAAATAGAACTCCAGCTCTACCGCTACCACGGGGAACAGCCCGCGCTGGCGCAACTGCTGCCAGAGGCGGTTGAGTACGTTCCGCGGCTCAACGTCAAAGGGAGCGCCATCTTCATCAACCATGGTCAGCTGTACCTGGGCTATCGATTGTGGGTCAGCCGCCGAAGGCGTTAAGGTGCCGGGTACCGGAATGCAGCTGCGATCCGGTTCGCCCATATCCTGACCCAGGCCGGCCTCTTCCACCACATTGCCAAGAATATCCATTGCAAACACCGAGGCCGGGAAATAACAGCCTTTCTCCAGTTTGCTCAGGCCGGCAACCGGAATGCGCTTGCCGCGGAAGCAGCCGTTCAGGTCGGTAAGGAGGACATCGACATACTGGGTATCGGGGTAGGTTTCGAGGTAGCGCTTCACTTCTTTCGCGAACGCGCTGACCCGTCTCTCTTCCGTCTGCTGAACAAAGTTCTCAACTTCTACGATATTGGTTTCCATGATTCACCGCCGTTGGTTGGGTTTCGGTCCTGTGCTCAGACCGTTAAATATAATGTCCACCCCATCGACTGTGTATGCAAATAAATTGTTTGTCAAATGTTAAATTAAGTTTGCAAAGGGCTATTTCCACTGCTAGATTGAGAAAATATTGAACGATATGGCCGTTAAACCCGCTATAGCGGTCATAATTTAGTCCACTTTGTGAGGGCGATCATGGAAAATATAATGTACAAGCCAGTTATTGGCGTCGTGATGTGTAGAAACAGGCTTAAGGGTCACCAGACCCAGACTCTGCAAGAAAAGTACCTGAATGCCATTGTTAACCACGGCGGATTGCCGATCGCCCTGCCGCATGCGCTGGCGGAGCCGGAGCTGCTGAACGCGTTAGTCGATAAACTGGACGGGATTTACCTGCCAGGCAGCCCCAGTAATGTGCAGCCGCACCTTTATGGTGAAAACGGCGATGAGCCTGACGCCGACCCCGGGCGTGATCTTCTGAGCATGGCGCTGATTAACGCCGCGCTCGAAAGGCGCATCCCCATTTTCGCCATCTGTCGTGGACTGCAGGAACTGGTTGTCGCCACCGGCGGGACTCTGTATCGTCGTCTGTTCGAGCAGCCTGAGCTCCTTGAACATCGTGAAGATCCTGAACTGCCCGTCGAGCAGCAGTATGCGCCGTCCCATCAGGTTGAGGTTCAGGAAGGAGGATTGCTGTCGCAATTGATACCGGGCTGCAACACGTTTTGGGTAAACTCGCTACATGGGCAAGGGGCAAAAACCCTGAGTCCGCAGCTGCGCGTGGAGGCGCGAGCGCCGGATGGACTGGTGGAAGCGGTCAGCGTGAACGATCATCCTTTCGCGTTGGGCGTACAGTGGCATCCTGAATGGAACAGTAGCGAATACGCCCTGTCGCGTATGTTGTTTGATGGTTTTATCACCGCCTGTCAGGGCCATCATGCTGAAAAGCGGCGGCGCTGACCACTACCGTTAAGGAAATGCAAATATGAGCGATGACGGACTGGCGCCAGGGAAACGTCTGTCAGAGATCCGCCAACAGCTGGGTCTCTCACAGCGTCGTGCCGCCGAACTGTCTGGGTTGACACATAGTGCCATCAGCACCATAGAGCAGGACAAAGTCAGTCCTGCCATCAGTACGCTGCAAAAGCTGCTGAAAGTCTATGGGCTGTCGCTCTCGGAATTCTTTTCTGAACCCGAAAAGCCGGACGAACCCCAGGTGGTCATTAATCAGGATGACCTGATTGAGATGGGAAGTCAGGGCGTTTCCATGAAGCTGGTTCATAACGGAAATCCGAACCGTACGCTGGCGATGATTTTTGAAACTTACCAGCCTGGAACCACGACCGGGGAGAGAATTAAGCATCAGGGTGAGGAGATAGGCACCATACTGGAAGGTGAGATCGTGCTGACCATTAACGGTCAGTCGTATCACCTGGTGGCTGGACAGAGCTATGCCATTAATACCGGCATCCCGCACAGCTTCAGCAACACCTCGGCAGGCATCTGCCGCATCATCAGTGCCCACACCCCCACCACATTCTGATTATTTAGCCTGAACGAGGTTCAGGCTTTCTTCAGGCCTGTCGCGGCGGAAAATCTATTTTCGTCGCGGCGAAGAAATCGTAGTAATTACGCCTGCGCCGTACGGAATATTATTTCCTGTTGGCCCCGAAATAATTAACGCCAGTGAATGGCGACTCGCTCCTGAATAATTCGGGTTGTAAACAACCTGTCGCCATTCAGGGGAATAAAACGGTATTCAACTCCGGGGATACATTATGCCCTGCGCCCGGCGCAGTGCCCCCGTGCAGCCTGAAAACGCCGAACTGATTAATGTGCCGATAATGTTTTTAAGGAGTCATGATGAATTTTCAGCACCTGGCTTACTGGCAGGAAAAAGCGAAAAACCTGGCCATTGAAACGCGCTTATTTATTAACGGCGAATATTGCGCCGCGGCCGATAATACCACCTTTGAAACTATCGACCCTGCCGCGCAGCAGACATTAGCGCAGGTCGCCCGCGGTAAAAAAGCCGACGTCGAACGGGCGGTGAAGGCCGCGCGCCAGGCTTTTGATAATGGCGACTGGTCGCAGGCCTCCCCCGCACAGCGTAAAGCGATCCTCACTCGCTTTGCTGATCTGATGGAGGCCCATCGTGAAGAGCTGGCGCTGCTGGAAACGCTGGATACCGGCAAACCGATTCGCCACAGCCTGCGCGACGATATTCCCGGCGCCGCCCGCGCCATTCGCTGGTATGCCGAAGCGCTGGATAAAGTCTATGGCGAAGTGGCCCCCACCGGCAGCAACGAGCTGGCGATGATCGTTCGCGAACCAATTGGCGTGATCGCCGCGGTGGTGCCGTGGAACTTCCCGCTACTGCTGGCCTGCTGGAAACTCGGTCCGGCGCTGGCGGCGGGCAACAGCGTGATCCTCAAACCCTCAGAAAAATCGCCGCTCACCGCCCTGCGTCTGGCCGGGCTGGCGAAAGAGGCCGGCCTGCCGGACGGCGTGTTGAACGTGGTCAGCGGCTTTGGCCACGAGGCCGGACAGGCGCTGGCCCTGCATCCTGACGTCGAAGTCATCACCTTCACCGGCTCCACCCGTACCGGCAAGCAGCTGCTGAAAGACGCCGGCGACAGCAATATGAAGCGCGTATGGCTGGAAGCGGGCGGCAAGAGCGCCAACATCGTCTTCGCCGACTGCCCGGATCTGCAAAAAGCGGTCAACGCCACCGCCGGCGGCATCTTCTATAACCAGGGCCAGGTGTGTATCGCTGGCACCCGCCTGCTGCTGGAGGAGAGCATCGCCGACGAATTTCTGACATTGCTGAAAGCGCAGGCGCAACACTGGCAGCCGGGTAACCCGCTCGATCCGGACACCACCATGGGCATGTTGATTGATAACACCCATGCCGACAACGTGCACAGTTTTATCCGCGGTGGCGAAGCCAAAAGCACGCTGTTCCTCGACGGACGGAAAAATCCGTGGCCTGCCGCCGTCGGCCCGACCATTTTCGTTGACGTCGACCCGGCATCGACCCTCAGCCGGGAAGAGATCTTCGGCCCGGTACTGGTGGTCACGCGCTTCAAAAGCGAAGAAGAGGCGCTGCAGCTTGCCAATGACAGTGACTACGGTCTCGGCGCCGCCGTGTGGACCCGCGATCTGTCACGCGCCCACCGCATGAGCCGTCGCCTGAAGGCTGGCTCGGTCTTCGTCAACAACTATAACGATGGTGATATGACCGTTCCGTTCGGCGGCTACAAGCAGAGCGGCAACGGGCGCGATAAATCGCTGCACGCGCTGGAAAAATTCACCGAACTGAAAACCATCTGGATTGCCCTGGAGTCTTGATCATGACTGAACATACCACTAGCTACTACGCCGCCAGCGCCAATAAGTATGAACCGTTCCCGACGCTGGAGGGATCCATCAACTGTGACGTCTGCGTCGTCGGCGGCGGCTACACCGGCCTCTCCTCAGCTCTGCATCTGGCCGAAATGGGCTACGACGTGGTGGTGCTGGAAGGGGCGCGCATCGGCTTCGGCGCCAGCGGCCGCAACGGCGGTCAGCTGGTCAACTCCTATAGCCGCGATATCGACGTCATTGAGAAAAACTACGGCCCGGATGCGGCCAAAATGCTCGGCAGCATGATGTTCGAAGGCGGCGATATTATTCGCGAGCGCATCCAGCGCTACCAGATCCAGTGCGATTACCGCCCGGGCGGCCTGTTCGTGGCGATGAACCATAAACAGCTGGAAACCCTGGAAGAGCAAAAAGCCAACTGGGAACGCTACGGCAACACCCAACTGGAGCTGCTGGACAGAGAGGCCATTCGTCGCGAAGTGGACAGCGACCGCTACGTCGGCGCCCTGCTTGACCACAGCGGCGGCCATATTCACCCGCTGAACCTCGCCATCGGCGAAGCGGACGCCATTCGTCTGAACGGCGGCCGGGTGTATGAGCAGTCGCCGGTCACCCGCATCCAGCACAACAGCCCGGCGGTGGTCAGCACCGCGCGGGGCCAGGTCACCGCGCGCTACGTGATCGTCGCCGGCAACGCCTATCTTGGCGATAAACTGGAGCCGGAGCTGGCGAAACGCAGCATGCCGTGTGGCACCCAGGTGGTCACTACCGCTCCGCTGTCGGAAGAGGTCGCCCGCTCGCTGATCCCGAAAAACTACTGTGTGGAAGATTGTAACTACCTGCTGGACTACTACCGTCTGACCGGCGACAACCGTCTGCTGTACGGCGGCGGCGTGGTCTACGGCGCGCGCGATCCGGACGACGTGGAGCGGCTGATTATGCCGAAGCTGCTGAAAACCTTCCCGCAGCTGCAGGGGGTGAAAATTGACTACCGCTGGACCGGCAACTTCCTGCTGACCCTGTCGCGGATGCCGCAGTTCGGCCGTCTCGATAACAATATTTACTACATGCAGGGCTACAGCGGCCACGGCGTGACCTGTACCCACCTTGCCGGACGCTTGATTTCAGAGCTGCTGCGCGGCGACGCCGAGCGGTTCGACGCCTTCGCCAAACTGCCGCACTACCCGTTCCCGGGCGGCCGCAGCCTGCGCATTCCTTTTACCGCCATGGGCGCCGCCTACTACAGCCTGCGCGACCGCCTTGGGGTTTAATCGCCTCTGCCGACGGCGCTGGCCGTCGGCTCATGCTGCGGATAGTGCAGCTGAAAGTAGTGGCGCAGAAACTCCACGGTGGTGCGAATTTTAGCCGACGTCGCCAACCGGGAGACATAGACCGCCCAGACGTTGGCAGGCTGAAAGAATTCCGGCAGCACATGCACCAGATGGCCGCTGGCGATATTCTCCCGGACGTCCCACCATGAACGTAACGCAATCCCCTGCCCGTCCAGACACCACTGATGCACAATTTCACCATGGTTGGACGACAGCGGCCCGGTCACCTTGATCGCATGCTGCCCCTCTTTGCTGTGCAACTGCCAGATGCCAAACGGATGATCGCGTTCTTTAATCACCAGGCAGGGTAAGGCGGCCAGATCGCTCAGCTGTTTCGGCGGTGGATGGCGGGCAAGAAACTGCGGCGAGGCGCAGAGCACGCGGTGGTTGGCCGCCAGCTGGCGGGCAATCAGATTCGGCGCGATATCATCGCCCACGCGAATATCGAGATCCACCCCTTCATTGACTAAATCCACCAGCCGGTCCTGGACATCGAAACGCAGTTCCAGCTGCGGGTACTGAAGGGCCAGCGCCGACAGCGCCGGGGCCACCACCCGGCGACCAAAGCCGAAGCTACTGATAATACGCAGCGTTCCCTGCGGCACCTGGCGTACGTCGGAAAGCTCGTCCATCATCTCATCGACATCCTGCAAAATGCGCTGCGCCCATTCGTAGATCCGCTCCCCCTCCTCGGTAATGGTGACCCGGCGGGTGGTCCGGTGCAGCAACACCACATTCAGGGTTTGCTCCAGCAGCGAAACCCGCTTGCTGACGAACGCCGGTGATACGCCAAGCTCTTCGGCGGCGGCGGCGAACCCGGCCCGGCGAGCGACCAGCATAAAGACGCGTAAATCATTTAGCAGCGGCAGATTATTCATGATCTGTGTTTTATGTTTCACCAGTTAGCGTGATTAATTATGAACCAGTCAATTATAGGATAGGCAGGTGGTCAAACATCATCGCTAAAAAGTGAGAACCGGAATGAAAAAAACCTATCGTATTGCCGCCATCCCGGGTGACGGAATTGGCAAAGAAGTTCTGCCTGAAGGGATTCGCGTGCTGCAAGCCGCCGCACAGCGTTGGGATCTGTCATTGAGCTTCGAGCAGATGGAGTGGGCAAGCTGCGAATATTATGCCCATCACGGCAAGATGATGCCGGACGACTGGCGCGAGCAGCTGCAGGGCTTCGATGCCATCTACTTCGGCGCCGTCGGCTGGCCGGATACCGTTCCCGACCACATTTCGCTGTGGGGATCGCTGCTGAAGTTCCGCCGTGAGTTTGACCAATACGTCAACCTGCGTCCGGTGCGTCTGTTCCCCGGCGTCCCCTGCCCGCTGGCGGGTAAAAAGGCCGGCGATATCGATTTTTACGTGGTGCGCGAAAATACCGAAGGCGAATATTCCGCCCTCGGCGGGCGCGCCAATGAAGGCACCGAGCATGAAGTGGTGATTCAGGAGTCGGTCTTTACCCGCCGCGGCGTGGACCGGATCCTGCGCTACGCCTTCGAACTGGCGCAAAGCCGCCCACGCAAAACGCTGACTTCGGCGACCAAATCCAACGGTCTGGCGATCAGCATGCCCTACTGGGATGAGCGGGTGGAAGAGATGGCCAAAAACTATCCGGATATTCGCTGGGACAAGCAGCATATCGATATCCTGTGCGCCCGCTTCGTGCTGCAGCCGGAGCGTTTTGATGTGGTGGTCGGCTCCAACCTGTTCGGCGATATTCTCTCCGATCTCGGCCCGGCTTGTACCGGCACAATCGGCATTGCGCCGTCGGCCAATCTCAATCCGGAGCGCACCTTCCCGTCGCTGTTCGAGCCGGTTCACGGATCCGCGCCGGATATCTACGGTAAAAATATCGCCAACCCGATCGCCACCGTGTGGGCCGGGGCAATGATGCTCGATTTCCTCGGCAACGGCGATGAGCGCTATCACGCCGCGCACAACGGCATCCTGGCGGCGATTGAGCAGGTGATTGCCAGCGGGCCGAAAACCCCGGATATGAAAGGCAGCGCATCAACGCAACAGGTCAGCGACGCTATCTGCAAAGCCATTTTGGCGTAATTACCCCGACCGCTCCCCGGTGGCGCTGCGCTTACCGGGGCTACAAAAGGCACGATAATGTAGATACTGTTATCGGTTTGCAACAGTTTCGCCCCGGGAAAAACGTTTGTTCTGTGTTATTTCCGGGCACATTGCGCTCCCGATATGTCTTCCGTGTTATGTCTCTTCTGGCGCAGGGAGCGCACAGGGGGCGGCCAGT